>JBDLSU010000814.1:0-2909 GCA_039799405.1 Pseudomonadota bacterium
GTGAAGCGGCAGCATTGTCGGTAGCAAAATATCGCTACGACGTGAATGGCAACCGGGTTGCGAAGATAGAACCAGGGCAAAACGGCCAGCCGGACAAGGTGATCAGCTACCTGACCGATTCCAGCTTCCCCTACGCGCAAGTGGTGCAAGAAACCAGCATCCAGGGGGTGGCAACCGAATCGACGCGGTATGTGTGGGGCAGTAGCTTGATCGGGTTGGTGCGCGGTGGACAGGGGGTGTTTTACCATCAGGATGGGTTGGGTAGTACCAAGGCGTTGACGGATCAGGCTGGAAATCAGACCGATGCGTATCAGTATGATGCTTATGGGGCGGTGCTGGCGCATGCGGGGACGACGGTTAATGGGTATCGCTATACGGGCGAATACTTTGACGATTCGATTTCCCTGCAATATAACCGCGCAAGATGGTATGCGCCAACGGTCGGGCGGTTCGTTTCGATTGATTCATTTCCCGGCTTTAGAGAAATTCCCAGTTCACTAAATGTCTACCTTTATGCAGGTGCCGACGCGATAAATGCCATTGATCCGAGTGGGCATGTAACGATTCTTGATGTAACACTTGCCGACTTTCAGCAGAAATATGGCAAAGGCAAAGAGGCACAAAGGCGCTATGACGAATTCAATAGGATTAGAACAAACCTCTGCCAAACCTGCCTTAAAATCGGAAAAAAAGCTGGTAGTCTTCATCACCTTTTACCAAAATTCGGCGGAGGCAGCAAAAAGAATCAAGAGCTTGTTAGGCTTCCAGAAGAAATTCATGCGGCACTACATCGCTTGCTTGAAGTCTTGTTGGTTCTGAATAGCCTTCCGCATCCCACGAAGGGCCGCAAAGTATATAACGATCTTTTTGCACGCTCGCCAGGCGCTAAAATCAAGTTTCATGAAAGTCTCCGCGACACTGCCGAATTTATCGATACTGTTTGCTACGGCACAAATCAATACAAGCCAAAACTATCCGAACATCTTAAGGATTTATTGGACAAGTTCCAATCACTTGATTTTTAACCTGGAGGCAAACGATGACATCTAGTTTTTTATACCATGTTGCTATATCGTTAATCTCAAAGCAAGTAATACTGGAAAGCTGCTTTAATGCTTCTCCCATAACTGATTCATTAGGGTTTATGAACTACTATATGGGATTGGAAAATCAATCCGTTGTTGTACTTGGGGGCAAAAATGTTCTGGCGGAATTTCCTTCTGTACTATCAAAAAATGGCAATAAGGTTAATCTGATTATGCCTAGCGCAGATTTTTGGCTTAGAAGAAATGCCAGTGATTTTGTACGTGGGGATATCTGTTTTTATTCGCAGCACATACCTGCATTCGACGGCTTTCTCGCCTCTTACGAGAGTAGCGTCATTTGGAATTATTCGGCCATTATAAATCCAGCAATCGAGAAATGGTCAAAGGAAAACCATTCAAATCAAGGCCAAAGTTTTATTGTTGTCCATACCAACCGTATTGCGGGATCAGATTACTTTATTATTAAAGCCACCTCATCAGGTTTGATAGAGTTCTGGAACTTCCTAAAAAGTGGAATGCAGTTTAGAGCATGGGACGAAGATAATGCGCCGATTGAAGCCGCTATTGAAGATTCAAAGGTACATTGGGGTAAAAAATGGTTTATGGATGATAGAATTTTTGCCGAATCATTAGAAGCGATTCACAAACTAAAAAGCGAAGTATGATGGGTTGACAATATTGGGAGAGAGACAGCGTGGGTAATCTTGCAGATGGAAAGTATTTTATTGCATTAATGGCCGGTCTGTGTTGTCCCGTCCGTACTACGGCCATGCGTTTTTTATTCGAGCATGGCTGTCTTTTTTCATAAAAAGGCGTTGAAATTAGTCTCAAATTTCACCCAAAATCGCGGCAACTCATTATGAATTGCCTAAAAAATAGGCACGAATGGCGAAAAAGCCGAAACGATCCACGGCCAGCCTTGCTATCCCGCTTTTTTACAAATTAGTGATTCTGCCAGGCAGAATCATCGTCGCAGCACCATCTCTTTCAGGCGACCGCCCCAGGCAACGAATACATGGACTGTTTTAACTTGGGCGCGAAATGGATCGACGCCATCCCATGCTTCTGAAGGTGTGCGACCGTTCAAATGTTGATGTGGCCGGGTGACGTTGTACCAAAACTGAAACTGTGTCATAGCACGCCGGAGATGATTTTGATCCAGTATTGTGTAGCCAGATAGGGCCGCTTTGAGCGTGCCGAAGAATCGCTCAATCCGGCCATTTTGCCAAGGTTTGCCAGGCGTGGAAAAGGCTGATCTGATTCTGGCCAACCGCAAAACACGTTGCACACGCCGGGAATGAAATACTGCATGATTGTCGGTCTTGATGGCTTTGGGCTTGCCATATTCCCCTACTGCCAAGAACAGACTTCCGAGGAACGTCCAAGCATTGAAGCGTTTGAGGTGGCGAAGCAGTAGAATTTTGCGGGAGCCGTGGTCAATGATGCCAAGCGCACAATGTACAACGCCCTGTGCATCCTGAATACAGGTCGTATCCATTCCCCAAACGTCGTTTTTCCCGTGAGCCTGTGGCAGGCGATGTTTCAGCTTCTTTTGCAAATGTAATCGTTCATGTGCATGCTTTTTGATGGTTTCGCGTACCCATGTCCGGCCAACAGAAACCCCGGTTTGCACAAAATAGATCCTGTTAAATGTATCGGCCAATTTTCTGTGACTGCATTTGAATTCCTCATGCAAAGAAAGTACTGCATCTCTTACCCAAGTTGGTTTTGGTTGCGGAAATCCGGATGATGTTGCCTTGGAGGCCATGGCGTAAATCCTGCGTCGGCGGAATCTGATAACTTTTTGTCGCTTCAACAGAGTCAATAAGCCCACGCTGATAAGAAATAGCATAAGGCAAGAGA
>JBDLSU010000815.1:0-4270 GCA_039799405.1 Pseudomonadota bacterium
GACTCAATCGCTTCAAAATACGGATCGGCAAATGTGAAATCCTGCGGTGCAAAGGCCCAGCCGCAAGCGACATGCCAGCATAACCACCACAGCCCGGCCCGGCGCAGCAATGCCGCCGCGCGGTAGCGTCTGGAAAATGGCGAGTGATCCCGAATGGTCATGGCAATCCCGTGCAAACAAAGTCATCGGCTGTGGCGATCCAGCAATCAATGGTCGCATATTTTGCGCTGCTGGCAGCAGGTAGCAGGGGGGGATGATTGAAAAAATTGATTTTTAACAACACAGCGATGTCGGGCCAGGGCGGGCTCTGGCCACTTTGCTCAAAGCCCGGCCCATTCGGGATCAGGGTGCAGCGTGGTGCTGATACCAATGATTGGCAATATCAATGCGGCGTGTAATCCACACCCCGGAATGGCTTTGCACATAATCCAGAAAGCGCGTCAACGCCGCGATCCGGGCCGGACGCCCGACCAGACGGCAATGCAGGCCAATCGACAGCATTTTCGGTTGGTTCAAACCATCCGGATCACCCTCTGCATAGAGTACGTCGAAAGCATCTTTCAAATAATCAAAGAACTGGCTGCCGCTGTTAAAGCCTTGCGCGGCGGCGAAGCGCATGTCGTTGGTGTCGAGCGTGTAGGGGATGATCAGATGTGGCTTGGCGCTGACCTGACTGCCATCCAGTGGGCGATGCCAGAACGGCAGGTCGTCGCCATAGTAGTCGGAATCGTAGACAAAGCCGCCTTGCTCCAGCACCAGTTGCCGCGTGTTGGGCGAATCGCGCCCGGTGTACCAGCCCAGCGGTGCGCTGCCGGTCAGTTCGCGGAAAATTGCAATCGCTTCTTGCATGTGCGCGCGTTCGGTGGCGATGTCGGCGTTTTGGTAGGAAATCCAGCGCAAGCCATGGCAGGCAATTTCATGGCCCAGTTCCTGAAACGCGGCACACACTTCCGGGTGGCGTTGCAAGGCCATCGCTACGCCAAATACGGTGAGGGGCAGTTTGCGGCTTTCAAACAGGCGCAGCAAGCGCCATACCCCGGCGCGCGAGCCGTATTCGTAAATCGATTCCATGCTCAAATGGCGCATCGGAAAGGCTTGCGCGCCGATGATTTCGGAGAGGAAGGTCTCCGAGGCAGCATCACCATGCAAGACGCAATTTTCGCCGCCTTCTTCGTAATTCAAAACGAATTGCAATGCAATGCGCGCCTGGTTGGGCCAGTGCGGATGCGGTGGGGTGCGGCCATAGCCGATCAGGTCGCGCGGGTAGGGTTTTGTTGTTTGGTTCATGCTTGACCACCAGTGGAAAAATTGCAGCGCAGTTCTAGTTGGTCAGATATTGACCGGATGATTAAGCGGTTCAGTAAAAGCTCCTGACCTGATATTCATGCATGCAAGGCTTTGAGTGCCAACTCCGGCGCAGTGAGTACAATTTTTAACAAGGCTGCTGCTGGCCCCGTGGGGGTGCGCCGTTGTTGTTCCCAGTTCTGGAGCGTTTTAATGCTGACTCGCATTAGTTGCGCAAAGTCGCTTTGCGACAAGCCAACTTGCTCGCGAACTGCTTTAACGTCAATTGGATCAATCTTAAAGCGGCGCGACGGTGCAGCCTTGCCATGTGCGATGTCTTTGGCTTCATTCAGACTTTGCAGCAAATCGTCAAACAGTTCCTTTTCCATACTCACAATTCCTTCACGAAATTTCGCAAAATGGCTGTTTCTTTATCAGTGAGGGTGTCTTTCCTGGCTTTAGGGTAGGCCAGAAGCATGTAAATTTGCCCATCATCCTTAATCCAATAATAGATAACCCGAATTCCGCCACTTTTCCCTCTGCCGGGCAATGCATACCGCAACTTGCGAATACCGCCGCCGTCTTTTATCAAATCACCTTTTGCAGGATCAATCACCAAACTATTTTGCAATCGGCGATATTCGTCATCGCTCAGTAGGGCGGTGATTAGTCGGGTAAATGTTGGAGTTTCAATAAATTCCATGATGGATTATACGCCACTGGCGGATAAGTTTGGTTAGAAATTGCGGCTTTAAAAGTCAATTTCTGAATTGGCAAATTTTGGCCCTGGTATTTGGCCATAGCCGATCAAGTCGCGCGGGTAGCCAGCCTGCTTCATGCCAGTTCTTTCACAAAATGGTGGCACACGATTTTCATATCGCGGTTCAGGTAAAACTTGTGCGCACCATGGCGCTGTACGCCGGAATCAAGGTGAATCGCCCGGCATTGCTGCGCTTTGGCGTGCTCACTTAACCAGTCGAACAGCTTTTCACCGACGCCCTGGCCGCGCGCCGATTCAATCGTCACCAAATCTTCCACGTAGCAGCGCTTGGTCAGATAAAAGTTGTGCGAGATTTTGAAGCCTGCCACGCCCAGCACCTGTCCGTCCTGTTCAAAACAGGCCAGCCGGTAGCCTTCATCCATCATCAGGCGCACGAAAGGTAAAAACTCAGCTTCCTGCAAATGCGGGCGCAGTTGCTGCATGGCGCTAAAACAGGCCAGGATTTGTTCATCGGTTTGGGCGATCCGGATCATATTAAAACCCTTCGTCCGGGCGCAAATAGCGCCATTGTCCGGTGGGTAAATCACCTAATTTGACTTGACCAATGCGCACCCGTTTCAAACCGACCACTTTCAGACCAACCATTTCACACATGCGGCGGATCTGGCGTTTTTTGCCTTCGCGCAAAATGAAGCGCAATTGGTCGTCGTTTTGCCAACTGACCTTGGCGGGTAGCAAGGCTTTGCCGTCCAGACTCAAACCATGGTTGAGGCGTTTGAGTTGCTCATCCGGCAGACGGCCACCACCGCTGTAATGCACCCGCACCAGGTATTCTTTTTCGACGCTGGAGTTTTCGCCGATCAATTGTTTGGCGATGCGGCCATCCTGGGTTAGCACCAACAAGCCAACCGAATCAATATCCAGCCGCCCGGCAGGAACCAAATGGCGCAACTGGGTGGGGTGGAAGATTTCGCTTGAGGTATCTTCAGTCCAATGCGTGTCTGGCCCGACCAGTGCCACTGCAGGCTTGTAGCCGTCTTCAGCCTGGCCGCTGACATAACCCATTGGCTTGTTGATTAAAATCGTCACCAGTTTGGATTGTTCGGCACTGGCCTGGCGTTCGATGGTGACGCGTTGATGCGGCAACACCTTGCTGCCCAGCACATCGACCACCTTGCCATCAACCCGCACCCAGCCTTTTTCGATCCAGGCATCGGCTTCGCGCCGTGAGCACAAGCCCAGTTCAGACATGCGTTTGGACAGGCGTACCGGTTCAGTCATTTTTTCTTCCTTGTTTCCAGGCGCGGTTTATACCCGCAGCGCGTCGAGTAATTCGGTTTCAAACTGCAATTGATTGCGGTTGTTGTTGAGGATGGGGCCGTCGATCAAAAACACGTCTTCCACCCGTTCGCCCAGCGTCATGACTTTGGCGGTATGCAGGTTGACGCGGTTTTTGGAAAACACATTGGCCAGCGCATACAGCAAACCATTACGGTCATTGGCTGACACCGAGAGCAAATAGTATTGGCCGCGTTCGTCCGGGCGCAAATCGACGGTGGGCGTGATCGGAAAATTGCGCGACAGGCGTGATAACCGCCCCTTGTTGGGCGCAGGCAAGGGCGCTTGCGACAGCAGGGTCTGGCACAATTCGTGTTCGATCAGGTTGATGATGTCGCGATAGCTCTTGGCAAAGGTTTGTTCGCTCACCAAAAAGGTATCAAGCGCATAGCCGTGTTTGGTGGTGTGGATTTTGGCGTCCAGAATGCTGAAATTCTTGCGCTCAAAATAGCTGCAAATGCGCGCAAACAAATCATGCTGATCGCGCGTGTACACCACCACCTGCAAGCCTTCGCCAATCAAGGCCAGGCGGCATTTCACCACCGGTTTGTCGCTATCGAGTTTGTCATGCAGCGAGCGGGTTTGCCAGGCGATGTCGGAGGCGTCATGGCGTAAAAAGTAAGCCATGTCGAGTTGCTTCCACAGCGCGCTGTGGGCATCCATCGGCAAGCCATACAGGCGCAGGGTTTTCAGCGCTTCTTCCTGGCGGTTTTTCAGTTCGCGATCAGCCGATGGCGCCTCACCACCCAGCACCCGCAGCGTGATGCGGTACAAGTCTTCCAGCAATTTGCCCTTCCAGGCATTCCACACCTTGGGGCTGGTGCCGCGAATGTCAGCCACCGTCAGCAAATACAGCGCGGTCAGGTGCCGTTCATCCTTGACGGTGGCGGCAAATTGAGCGATCACGTCGGGGTCGGATAAATCCTG
>JBDLSU010000816.1:0-7239 GCA_039799405.1 Pseudomonadota bacterium
TTTGAGGATATTTATGAAGTGATGCCCGAACATTTACGCCAACAACGCCAGCAGCTTGGAATTTGATCATGACACTAGAAAATACGAACGAAAAGAAATCGTCGATGACGATGATCCAGGCGCTGCGCTCAGCGATGGATGTGATGCTCGAACGGGACAATAACGTGGTCGTGTTCGGCCAGGATGTCGGCTATTTCGGCGGCGTGTTCCGCTGCACCGAAGGCTTGCAGAAAAAATACGGCAAAACCCGGGTGTTTGATGCCCCGATTTCGGAATCCGGCATCGTCGGCTCGGCCATCGGCATGGGCGCTTATGGTTTGCGTCCGGTGATCGAAATCCAGTTTGCCGATTATATTTACCCGGCTTACGACCAGATCGTGTCCGAAGCGGCGCGTCTGCGTTACCGCTCGGCTTGCGACTTTACCGCACCGATCACCATCCGCACCCCGTGCGGTGGCGGTATCTACGGCGGCCAAACCCATAGCCAAAGCCCGGAAGCGGTGTTTGCTCACGTCTGCGGTTTGCGCACCGTGATGCCATCCAACCCTTACGACGCCAAAGGCTTGTTGATTGCCTCGATCGAAAATAACGATCCGGTCATCTTCCTGGAACCCAAGCGCCTGTACAACGGCCCCTTCAACGGTCACCACGACCAACCGGTGGTGCCCTGGTCGCAACACCCGATGGGTGAAGTGCCGGAAGGCTATTACAAGGTCGATCTGGATTCGGCCTCGATCTTCCGTCCCGGTAAAGACGTGACCGTGCTGGCCTATGGCACCATGGTCTGGGTCGCTGAAGCCGCTGCCGCCGAGAGCGGTGTCGATGCCGAAATTATCGATCTGCGCAGTATCTGGCCGCTGGATCTGGATACCATCGTCGCCTCGGTCAAGAAAACCGGGCGTTGCGTGGTGGTGCATGAAGCCACCCGCACTTGCGGCTTTGGTGCCGAGCTGGTAGCGCTGGTGCAAGAGCATTGTTTCTATCACCTGGAAGCCCCCGTTGAACGCGTGACCGGTTGGGACACCCCCTACCCGCATGCGCAAGAATGGGATTATTTCCCTGGCCCGGGTCGGGTTGGGGCGGCTTTCAAACGTGTGATGGAGAATTGAGATGGGTATTCATGTAATCAAGATGCCGGACATTGGTGAAGGCATCGCCGAAGTGGAATTGGTGGCCTGGCACGTGGCCGTGGGCGATACGCTGCAGGAAGACCAGATTCTGGCCGATGTGATGACCGACAAGGCCACCATCGAAATCCCTTCCCCGGTGGTCGGCAAGGTGATTTCGCTGGGCGGTGCCGCCGGGCAAGTGATGGCGGTTGGTTCGGAATTGATCCGTATCGAAGTTGAAGGCGAAGGCAATCTGGGTGCGGCAGATGCTGCTGCGCCAGCCAAGGCTGCAGCACCGGCTGCTCCTGCCAAAGCCGCAGCTCCCGCTGCTGCAGCTCAGGTTGCCGCACCAGTCGCAGAGCCTGCCAAGGCGGCCGCGCCTGCACCTGCTTCCGCACCCGCCAAGGCCAGCACCGCCGTGGTCACCCGCGTGTTCGGTCAAAAGCCAATTGCCTCGCCAGCGGTACGCCGCCGCGCCTGGGATTTGGGCATTGAACTGCAATTTGTCAACGGCAGTGGTGCCGGTGGCCGTATCACCCATGACGACGTGGAAGCCTATGCCGCTGGCAACAGTGGCGCACCCGTGGCTGCGGCTGGCGTGGGCGATAACCGCTACGCCGAGCGCAATGACGAGCAAGCGATTCCGGTGATTGGTTTGCGCCGCAAAATCGCGCAAAAAATGCAAGACGCCAAGCGCCGCATTCCGCATTTTTCCTATGTGGAAGAATGCGATGTGACCGAACTGGAAGCCTTGCGCGCGACGTTAAATCAGCAATACGGCAAGGAACGCGGCAAGCTGACCCTGTTGCCGCTGTTGATGCGTGCGGTGGTATTGGCGGTGCGCCGCTTCCCGCAAGTCAATGCCCGTTTTGACGACGACGCAGGCGTGTTGACGCGTCATGCTGCCGTGCATCTGGGCATTGCCACCCAGACCGATGGCGGTTTGATGGTGCCAGTGGTACGCCACGCCGAAGCGCGTGACATCTGGGCTTGCGCCGCCGAAATGGCGCGCCTGGCCGAAGCCGCACGCACGGGCAAGGCTGCGCGGGATGAATTGTCTGGCTCGACCATTACCATTTCCAGCCTTGGTGCGCTTGGTGGCATCGTCTCAACCCCGGTCATCAATCACCCGGAAGTGGCGATTATTGGCGTGAATAAAATGGTGGAACGGCCCATGATCCGGGGCGGCCAGGTGGTGGCGCGCAAGATGATGAATCTGTCATCCTCATTTGATCATCGGGTGGTGGATGGCATGGACGCAGCCGAATTTATTCAGGCAGTGCGTGGCTATCTGGAATGTCCGGCAACCTTGTTCGTGGAGTAAAGTGTGAGTACAACTAAACAATCAACAACGCTGCTGGTGATCGGTGGTGGCCCTGGCGGCTACGTGGCGGCGATTCGCGCCGGGCAACTCGGCATTGCCACCATTTTGGTGGAAGGCGAACAACTGGGTGGCACCTGCCTCAATATCGGTTGCATTCCCTCCAAGGCGCTGATCCATGTGGCGGAAGAATTCCACAAAGCCACCCACTATGCGGCGGGTTCGGCACTCGGTATTTCGGTGCAGTCGCCCAGTCTGGATCTGGCTCAGGCAGTGAAGTGGAAAGATGGCATCGTCGGTAAATTGACCGGCGGCGTTGGCGCTTTGCTGAAGAAAAACGGCGTGAAAGTGGTGCGCGGCTGGGCCAAAATCATTGATGGCAAAACCGTGGAAGTACCGCAGGCCGATGGTGAAGTGATCCAGATCTCGTGCGAGCATTTGCTGCTGGCCACAGGCTCCACTCCGGTGGAATTGCCCTTCATGCCGTTTGGCGGCAATATCATCAGTTCCACCGAAGCCTTGGCCCCGGCCACGCTGCCGAAGAATCTGGTGGTGGTGGGGGGGGGTTATATCGGGCTGGAACTGGGTATTGCCTATCGCAAGCTGGGTGTGGATGTGTCGGTGGTGGAATCGCTCGATCGGGTTTTGCCTGCCTACGACGAAGAATTGACCAAGGTGGTGGCCGCTTCGCTGAAAAAACTCGGCATCAAACTGCATCTGGGTTGCACCGTGCAGGGCATGAATGCGGCAGGCGATGCAGTGCGCATCATCAGCCGCGATCATCATGAATCCGAATTGCTGGCTGACCGGGTATTGGTGGCGGTAGGTCGCCGTCCCCGCACCCAGGGCTTCGGGCTGGAAAGTTTGGCGCTCGACATGGTGGGCCGTGCGGTGAAAATCGACGACCAATGCAAAACCTCGATGCGCAATGTCTGGGCCATTGGTGACGTTACCGGTGAACCGATGTTGGCGCACCGTGGCATGGCGCAAGGTGAAATGGTGGCCGAAATCATCGCAGGCAAAAAACGCCACTTCATGCCCGCCAGCATTCCCGCCGTATGCTTTACCGATCCGGAACTGGTGGTAGTCGGCCAAACCCCGCAAGACGCGCAAGCCGCCGGGGTGGAATGCATCAGCGCCATGTTCCCGTTCGCCGCCAATGGCCGCGCCATGACGCTGGAATCGACTGACGGCTTTGTGCGTGTGGTGGCTCGCAAGGATAATCATCTGATTCTGGGCTGGCAAGCCGTGGGTGCCGGGGTGTCGGAATTGTCGGCTGCGTTTGGGCAGTCCATTGAAATGGGCGCGCGCCTGGAAGACGTGGGCGCAACCATCCATTCGCATCCTACCCTGGGTGAAGCGGTGCAAGAAGCGGCACTGCGGGCTTTGGGGCATGCTTTGCATATTTGAAGCACGGCTCCCGAAGCAAACCTGATGTATCGCTGATCATGCAATGATCGGCAAGACACAATGAGCGGCCCGGTTTCGAGCCGCTCATTTTGCTTTACAATGTGCGGAATAAAAAATAGTCGTTTGTCTACGAATTGGGAATGATTTTGAGGAATTCTTATAATGCGTGCTGAAGACTGGCTAAACCGTATTCGCCTGGGTGAGGATAGTACTTTGGAATTCAAGCGCGTGGTCATGCGTAACGAAACCAAAGTCGATGGGCCGCATCCTGACGGCTTGGCCGATGAACTGGCTGCGATGGCAAATGCCCAGGGTGGCACCCTGATTTTAGGCATCGATGATACAACCAGACAGGTCTTGGGTATTTCGTATGCCGCGCTGGCAAGCGTTGAAACCTGGTTGGCTGAGGTGTGTCAAACGCGGATTAATCCTGCACTGGATATTGCTACCGAACATATTGAATTGCAGGATGAAAATGGGCAATATCAGCCAGTGATTATCGTTTCTGTGCCACGCAGCTTGATGGTACACAGAAGCCCCAATGGTTATTTCAAGCGGGTGGCCCATGCCAAGCGCGAAATGGCACCTGATGTGCTGGCGCGTTTGTTTCAACAACGCAGCCAGTCACGCCTGATCCGCTTTGATGAGCAAGTGGTACCACGTTCTACCATTGCGGACGCGAACCCGCTATTGGTGCAGGCGTTTTTGCGTGATGGTGAAGGGGAGGCCAGCGAGCAGTTGCAACGTCTGCACTTGTTGACCGATGATGAAGGCACGCTGCGCTTGAGTGTGGCTGGTGCCTTGCTCTGCACCAATAATCCGACCCGTTGGCTTAGTGCGGCCTATATTCAGGCCGTGGCCTATCGTGGTATCGCCAATGACCCCAATGAACAAATCGATGCCAAAGATTTGGACGGGCCGCTCGATAGCCAAATCTGGGATGCTGTCCACTTTGTGCGCCGCAATATGAAAGTGCCTGCCCGCAAGCAACTTGGGCGCATCGATTACCCCGAATATAGCCTGCGCGCGGTGTTTGAAGCGGTGGTCAATGCCGTTGCTCATCGCGATTATTCAATTTCTGGCGGGCGGATTCGGCTGCATCTTTTTAGCGACCGGCTGGAGCTGTATTCGCCTGGGACGCTACCCAATTCCATGACGCTGGAATCGATGCGTGTGATGTCAATGCCGCGCAATGAAGTCATTGCCAATTTGTTTGCACGCTATTTTCCGGTACGTGAACCCGGCTACGGTCGTGAGTATCTGATGGACCGGCGGGGTGCGGGTGTGGATTTGCTGATGGCCGAAAGCGAGCGTTTGTCAGGCAGGAAGCCGGTGTATGAAAATATTGCTGATATGGAACTTCGGTTGACGATCTTTCCTGCAGTAATGCCCGGGGCGTAAATCCAGGGCTTTGAAAGTCAATGCTATTGCAAACCAAACCGGTCCCTTGGAAAAGATTCACGACTTCGCCGGGCAGTCTACTTTGTTGTTCGTTGTAACTTTTTTCTGTACAGAAATTGCGCCCTATTGTAGACTCGGCGGTCTTACTGTTTGGTTGGGGGTAGTGATGAAATACATGAAAAAACCACTGATCGCCTTGAGCGTGGTCGCTGCATTCACAAGCGCTGGCCTTGCACAAGCCGATGTGGTGACAGTAAAAACCTCCGGCACCATCGCCAGCGGGCGCGACTTTTTGGGCATTTTTGGCACAGCGGGTGCCAATCTGGCGGGCCTGAGCTTTTCCCAAACCATTAGCGCGGATCTGGGCCAGGGCTATGAGCCAGGTTTTCCGAGTCCCAATGCGCATGAATTCTATGTGGTCAATCCGGGTAGTGCCACCCTGACCGGTAGTACTACCGTAGCTGGCCACACCTATCAATGGACGGTACACGATTCGCGCGGTGCATTTGCTCTTTATAACTTTTATTCCTCGGGCATTGCCCTGAATGATCAGATTTATATCGGCGCTGGCGGCAATAGTGTCAATCGTGATCAAAACGGCTTGAACCTTTACGCTGAAAACCACGTCACTTCCGACAGCCGCGCCTGGGTCAGTAGTCTCAATCCTAATCAACGGTTAATTCCCGATAATCTCTCGGGCCTGGAAAATTATTCCAACTTTGCCGCGCAAAGTTATACGCTGGGCAGAGGCACCTTTTTTGATTCCAGCCGCACGGTAACCTCGATTGCACTGAATCCGGTGCCGGAACCAGAAAGTTGGGCGATGATGGTCTTGGGGCTGGGCGTGCTGGGCGCATTGGCGCGCCGTCGTGCCAAGCAGGCAGTGCAGTCTTAAAGCAGCCAAGCTTCACGCGTGGGAATTTGCTCTGGTAAATTCCCACTGCCATCAAACTTTGTCCTGCCAAAGTCATCTGATCGCCCGTTTGACGTGCAAAATAGTTGCTGCAATTTTCTGAAGTTGCTATTGTTCGCCATCTCAATTTGCACAGACAAAAATCCATGACGCTGAATCTACTCGCCATCCAGGCCGACATCACCACCCTCAAGCTTGACGCCATCGTCAACGCAGCAAATTCCTCCTTGCTGGGCGGTGGCGGAGTGGATGGTGCCATCCATCGTGCTGCCGGGCCGGATTTGCTGCATGCATGTCGCTTGCTGGGTGGTTGCAAAACCGGGCAAGCCAAGCTGACGCCGGGGTTTCGCTTGCCAGCGCGCTATATTATTCACACCGTGGGGCCAGTATGGCGTGGTGGTGATCATGACGAGGCGGTATTGCTGGCTTCTTGCTATCAGCAATCGCTTCTTATTGCGCAGAAGCAGCAACTGCAAAGCATTGCCTTTCCCTGCATCAGCACTGGCATCTATGGCTATCCTGCGGCGTTGGCTGCCGGGGTGGCGGTCAATACCGTCACTGCGTTTTTGAAACAGGATCAAGGCACTCGGGAGGTGGTATTTTGCTGTTTTTCCGATGCTGATCTGAGGATCTATGAAGACTTGATCAATGGACTGGCGTAAGTTTGCCGCATGAGGGGATGGGGCTTATGGTTAATTTGCAGGTGAGTGTGTATCTTTGCAACAAATCTGCCATCGCCACCACAAATTTTCAGGTCTGATCAATCAAAAATTGCCCTTTTTACCCCGTGTATTCAAGCTGAAATCCACTTGAAACAGGCACTCAATTTCTGCCATTTTTTGCCAAATCATTGTTGTTGCCAAAAAGAATGAATGTAATTAAGCAATTCATTTGCCTATAAAAAACAGTTCCCTCAAAAAAGTACCAGCACAGTTGCCAATTGCTGGCCCTGTATTGCAAAAAACATCGGCAAATTGATTTGGTTTTTGTTCATAAATTTCGCTATGCTGGCTCCCGTCGTTGCAATGCAGTGTTTTTCTACCGCCCAGCCCCGCCGTGGACGCAAGCAGCGTCATATACCTACT
>JBDLSU010000817.1:0-8884 GCA_039799405.1 Pseudomonadota bacterium
CATTTTTGCCCTTGGGTGCCGCTACATTGACTTTGGCATGAAAATCCAGGGTATTTTTGCCTGAGGTTTCGACAAAGCCGCCATTACCGCCCTGATTGCCACCACGGGCGGTAATTATGCCCAGCGCATTGGTACGGTCATTGGCCCAGACGATGACCTTGCCGCCATCACCATTTTGCAGCGCATCGGCACTGATACTGGCGTCTTTATCAAAAATGGTGCGGCTGGCGTTTTGAACACGGCTGTTCTTGCCCTGATAATCGCCACCCACCAGCACGGTACCACCGCCGCGCTGACCATTGGCCTCAATACTGGCATTGCCAAGCATGGCAACCCGTTCGCCAAGCACCGAAATTTCACCGCCCTTACCTGCCGCATTGGCACTGGTAATACTGCCGTTATCGAGCAGGGTATCGCCGCTGGCTTTCAGGATGATTTTGCCGTTTTCGCCCAGCACCGCGCTATCGGCATTGACCCGTCCCCCCTGTTTGACCAGCGCACCATAGATGCCAATGCGCCCGCCCTGTGACACCAGTTGGCCCAGATTAACCGCCAGCGCCTGCGGCGCACTCACTACCACCTGCACTTCGGGATTGCTGGAATCGACCAACTTGATACTATGCCCGGCCGCCAATAACACATCGCCATTCGGGGCGTTGATGATGCCGCTGTTTTCCACCGAGGGTGCCAGCAAAAATACACTGCCGCCACCCGGCGTGGTGATATTGCCCTGGTTGCTGACTTTGCCATTGTTGGCACTGCCGACAAAATGCCGTTTGCCGGACAAAAAGTCTTGATCCGGCAAATTCAGGCTGGAGGCCACCAGCCCATTCACATTTATCTGCGCGCCCTGACCAAACACAATGCCATTCGGATTGATCAAAAACACCCGCCCGTTCGATTGCAATGCGCCCAGAATCTGGCTCGGATTTTGCCCGAGGATGCGGTTCAAGACGGCACTGTCACTGTTTTGCTGCATGAATCGGGTAATTTCACCGGCATTGATATTGAAATTTTGCCAGTTGATGATGGTATTCGGGGTATTGGTAATGGTCAGTACATTACCGGTCTGGTTGAAAGTGGCTTGCCCATTGACCACCGTTGGGCTACCCGGGTTGGCGAATGCCATGCTGACACACGCTGCCAGCAGGGATAATCCGGCCAAAACGCGGGAAAGCCTGGTGCTTTGATTCGGAGTGTTATTGTTTTTCATGATGACGACCTCTGCCTCGGTATGCACTGGGTGGTTTGTTAGCGAACTTCACAATCAACAGTTTTCGGTTTGCTGCTGCTATTGCTTTGCGGCCCGGTTGTAGACTGGAACGCCGGAGGAGGATTAAATTGAATGCCGGGATTATTCGGCACAATCACCGGAGGCTGCACCACGCTGCCGGTGAAGCCAAATTGTCCGGCGGCAAATTGTTGCACCCCACCCCGGTTACTGAGCTGGATCAAGCCATCAATCACATGCACATATAAACCAGGGGCCAGGCCGCCGCCCTGACCCGGCGCATTTTGGGCCAGTTGCAAATTGGCCGGGGGGGGCAGGAAGGCGCGTGGGGCATCGCTGGCGACATAATTCTCGTCTGCCGCGTCAAGTATGTCGAGTGCCGCCATGGCGGCAAAGGCTGGCACCACTTGTGCCACACTGGTGTCTTCCGGTGCCACATACTGGACGATGAAGGTGGTGCCGCGAATGCCGATGGTGGCGGTGGGGGTGTTGATGCCTACCCGCTCGCGGTTGCGTTTGCCCAGCGCACCGGTAATGGAACGCAAGCCGCCTTTGATCAGGCTGAAAAAGGCATTGTCCTGTTCCGGCCTGGCTTCATCGTAGGAAAAATTATTGATCACCATCTGGGTATTCGGGCGCAGGGTAATCTCGCTGTTATCGATGAACTTGACGCGGGCATAGGTATTTTTTTCACTGATCAGGGTCTCGCCCTGCTCCACTTCAGAGCGCAGTGATAACACCCGCACGCTGCCATCAATGCGTTTCGCCAACAGGGGACCGCTGATGTTAACCACTGTCCCCACCACTTGTGCGGCCTGCGCCCACAGGCTGAAAACACAACATAACAGACCCAATAAAAAACGCTGGGCGCTTGAACCAAGGTTCCGATTTGCAGGCTTCATTTTGTGCTCCACTGTGTGACACTGGTTTAATTCGTCGTTTGCTACGTCAACTGTATCCCTGTCTTGATCATCAATAAGCCAGATTGACCCGGAAGTGCATGCGGTTTTTGTCCAAGCCTGCGTTGCCGCTCAGGACATGGCCGTAATCGAGTTGCACATTCCAGTAGCGATCAATCGAGAGCCGCAAACCCAGGCCGGTACTGCTGAGACTGTTGCTGGTGGTTTCCCCGGCCAGCGCCTTATTGCGTTGTAAATGGGCCAGATCGTAAAACGCCAGCACGCGACATTGGGTCGCAAATATTTTGATGGCGCTGCACAAGTTGGGGCTGTACAGCTCATTGTTCAGTTGCACGCCATAATCGTTGGAAATTTCACGCTCATTGAATCCACGCACCGAGGTAGAACCACCTGCGCCAAACTGTTCGCCCGGAATCAATGCATCGGATGTGTATTGCCCGCTCAGGCTGGAACGCCATTGCCAGTCTTTCGCCAGATTGCGTGCGTAACTGGCAGAAAAACGCAGAATGGTATAGTTGGCGCTGGCCCCGATCCGTACCGCGTTAAAGTCGGCAGTTTTGCCTTTTTTGCCGCCCGGAATATTGCGCGCCAGATTCAGGCCGATGCTGGCTTCGCCCTGATTGAGGGTCCAGTTGCCGGTATAGCCGACACTGACCGGATGTACCGTGACATCATTGCCCAGCTCCTGGCCGGAAAATTGCACGCCATTGATAAAGGCTTTGTAGTCCAGCCCATATTGCAGTTTGGGTTCATAGTTTTTGCTGCGCCCCAGGTTCTGGTTATAGCGCACGCCCCAGACCCGGCCTTTGCCCGACACCGCCAGATTGACCAGACCAGCGGAAATGGTGCCGGAATCGACATCCGAATAACTGCCGTAGAGATCAATCGAATCGCCCAGCCCATACAAGGGGATGTGATAACCCAGGCCATAGACCCTGACTTTACTGGGCTTTTCGGCCGAAGTGGTGTATTGAAAACTACCCACATGATCCAAGCCAAACATATTGGCGTGTTGCAAGGAGAAACCGAGATGGGTTTTACCGGTGGCGCGGGTGCCGGTATTATCGCTGCTGGCCCCGAATTTCCAGACATTGTCTTCGGTGACCTTTAACATGGCATTGACTTCTTCGTCTTTTTCACCGCTCTCCAGTTGCAGATTAATTTTTCTGGCCGGATTTTCATTCGCCACTTTCAGGGCATTGGAAATCTGATTGATATTCGGGGTTTTTCCTTCTTGCAGGGGCGGCAAACTGGCGCGGACATTGGCATCACTAAATTGCCGATTACCTTCAATTAATATTTTACCAATCCGGGTTTGTACGACCTTGAGCCGTACCACGCCCTGATTCAATTCTTGCTCCGGCAATTCCACCTGCACCACATTGTAACCACGCGCATGATAAGCCGCCTCCAAAGCTTCCAGGGCTTTTTGTACGTCGGCAAAATCGCGATTTTTGCCAGCAAACGGTGCCACCAGCTTTTCTACCAGGGTCGGGCTAAGCAAGGTATTGCCCGTCACATCGAAGCGTTCGATATCAAAACGCACAACGCCCGCGCTGGTATCCGGTGTTTTAGTGGGAGCCGGGCTGGCTGGCTGGCTGGCATCGGCGGCAAACGCGCCATGGGATGCACTCACCATCAGTGAGGCGGCCAAGATTTGCGTCAGAATTTGTTTCATAGAACAACTTTCTCCTGAGAGACTGATTTTTTGCCATGATCACTGGCAACCTTCTTTTTCGAGGAAATCTAATCAGCCTGATTATTCAACAAACGCATGATTCACTGTAGCAAGATTGATCCGACATGTAAATTGCTTCGTGTTAATTTTTGCGATTTTATTCAACTGCCTGCGACGCTTCATTTCGTTTCAAAGGTGGTAACGCCATCCCAATTGAGACCCGGTGGGTGCTGGCGGTAATAAGCGATGCGTTCCAGATAAAGATGGTACAGCAGATCGTGCGGGAATTGCTTTTGCAAATCGCGCAACACTTCTTCGGCATGATCCCACTGTTGTTTGCGGATCAATCCGTAAGCATAATGCCAACGATCTACGGCAGAGCGCACCCGCGCATCAATCTTTGAGGCTTCGCCAATTGGTTCGAAAATCGGGATCGGCTCATTTTTTCCCTTGACCCGCACGCAATCGAGTTCACGATAAAAGTACTCGTTCGCGGCCAGTTTGGTGGTTTCGCCCACCACCAGCCCCACTCCATACACCTTGGTAATGCCTTCCAGCCGCGAGCCCAGATTCACCGCATCCCCCATCACGGTATAGGCGCGGCGAATGCGCGAGCCCATATCACCCACGTGCATTTGCCCGGTATTGAGGCCAATGCCAATCTTTAACTGCGGCCAGCCGCGCGCGGTAAATTCCCCATTCAAACGGCGTGCGGTTTCCAGCATTTTCAGGGCCGATGCTACCGCGCGCGAAGCGTGGTCGGGTAATTCCACTGGTGCGCCCCAAAATGCCATGACCGCGTCACCAATATATTTATCGAGCGTACCGCGATTGCCGCGAATATCTTCCGACATGGCGGTCAGATAAATATTGATATATTCACGCAGCGCTTTCGGGGTTAATCCTTCCGATATGGTGGTAAAACCGCGCACATCGACAAATAACACGGTCAGTTCGCGGCTTTCGCCTTCCATATTGTATTCTTCCGGGTGGTCTGCCATTTCTGCCACCAGTTCTGGTGCCACATATTCGCCGAATAAGCCGACAATGGCCTGGCGATTGCGGTATTCAAATAAAAAGCCGTACACCATATTCAAAATAAACAGTGCCAGAATCAATAAAAACAGCGACGACAAGTTTAATACCCAATCCAGACGGTGGTACATCCACAGATTAAATCCGCTGGCAATCAGGCCAACGCCTGCCGACGAGGCGACTGAATAGATTGGCGTCATCATCGGCAGAAAAAGCGCCAGCATGAGGCCAAACAAGGCAATTTGGGCAAATTCAACTGCAGGCGCAAAATCCGGCCTTTGCTTGAAGCGCTGATCCAGCATGGAGCGAATCAAATTGGCGTGAACTTCGACCCCGGGGTAAACGCTGCTGACCGGGGTGGCCCGCAAGTCATTCAAACCGGCCGCAGTGGTGCCGATCAACATGATGGTGCCTTTTAATTCTTCCACCGGGATTCTGCCTTTGATGATGTCGGCCGCCGAAAAATAGCGGAAAGCGCCGCCGTCCGGGCCACCGCTGCCACGAAATTGCACCAGTGTCATCAGATTTTCACCTACCCGGATGCGCATGCGTTGCCGCTCCGGGTAAAACATATGGATTTCGTCGATCCCGCCCTGCTCGCGTCGGCTGGCCGACATGGTTTCTATGTTTTCCGGCATATACGGCAGGATCGAGGTGGCACGCTTGGCGACATAGGCAGTAGCCAGCGCCAGGGAAGGATAATACCCGTCGCCAACGCGCTGCATCAAAGGCACCGAGCGTACCACGCCATCCGGGTCGGGATTGACCGTAAAATAGCCGCCACCGATTGCTGCCTTTTGCAATTGTGCAATATTGGCTTCGTAGCCGCTCCAGGTTTTGGTGACCAGATTGCGTCCGTTGAGCCGCTCCAGGGTGAAGGCAGGTTCGGGTAACACCCCTTTTTGCTGCTTCACTGAGAAGGTATAGCCCAGCACCGAGGGGCTATTTTTCAGGGCCAGCGCCAGACGGCCATCATAATCCAGCTTGGGTTTGAGCACTTCAAGCTGGCTCAGGTAGTCGGGATTGTCCTTGAACGCAGTTTGCCCCAGGCCAAGCAGTGTTTCATAGCCGGAACTGGTATCGGGCTCACTGAAGCTGATATCAAAACCGATGGCGAGGGCCTGATAGCGTTGTGACAAGGCCGTCACCAGATCAGCAACTTTGTCGCGACTCCAGGGAAAGCGGCCGATTTCAGTCAGGCTTTTTTCATCAATATCGATAATCACGATCCGCTTATCGAGCGTCGGCACCTGGGCGCGCATGCGCAAGCCGTAGAAAAAGGTATCCATCCGGTCCAGCGACTCGATGCTGAAGAAGGCCCAGGCATGCAAACTGGCCAACAGCACCAGCACACTGCCCAGTATCCAGCGCGTGCCGTATTTGCTCCAGTATCTGCCGCGAAACTTACGCCAGCGATCTGCCATGGTGCTTGCCAAGTTAATTCCCAACATCGCCCCCGTTTTCTCTCAACATGATCCGCCGCGCTGCACCGGTTCAAGAAATACCATTATGAAATTGCATCAAGGAATATACCCCGGAATCTTGCTCTCATCCACATCATCAACCTGCCCGGCAATCATGAAACGATCAGCGTATTGCTGATACACTTTTTGCCGCACAAACACATCAAACAAGTCCGGATCAATATGGCCGTTAAGCCGGAATTTACCCAGAATATGCAACGATTCTGACAAGCTCTTGCCCTTTTTATAGGGCCGGTCTGCCGCCGTCAGGGCTTCAAAAATATCGGCAATCGCCATCAAACGGGCCTGAATCGACATTTGCTCGGCACGCAGCCCGCGCGGGTAGCCCTTGCCATCCATCCGTTCATGGTGCCCGCCCGCATATTCCGGCACATGCTTCAAATGCTTGGGCCAGGGCAAGGACTCCAGCATGCGAATGGTCATGCTGATATGGTTGTTGATGACTTCGCGCTCATCCTGAGTGAGCGTGCCGTATTTGATGGTCAGATTGGCGGTTTCTTCAAAATCGAGGAAATTGCTCTCGAACCCGTTGACATCGATCCAGCGATACTGACTGATTTGTAGCACCCGCTTCTGGTCCGCCTCCGGCATGCCTTCACTACCCTTGTTGGAATGGCGCAAAAATTCGCGATCATCATCGTATTGCGCGCATTCGCGCGCCAGCGTCTGATCGATTTCGGCGATTGCAGCGCTGAGGGCCGGATCCGAACTGAAACTGCCCTGCTTATCGGCCAGCGCCAGCTTTTGCTTGAGGGCGCGGATTTCGGCGTCACGTTTTAAGACTTCAAAACGGGTATCGACGTTGTGAATGCGGTCGTGGATGGATTCGAGCTTGGTCGATTTATCGACCACATGCACCGGTGTGGTAATTTTGCCGCAATCGTGCAACAACCCGGCCAGCCACAGTTCCTTGCGGTCGCGCTCGCTCATGGCAAAATCGGCCAGCGGCCCGTTTTGGGTGCGGTGCGCGGCATCGGCCAGCATCATGGTCAACTCCGGCACCATCTGGCAATGGCGACCGGTATAGGGCGATTTTTCATCGATGCCGATGTTGATCATATTCACCAACGCTTCAAACAACTGTTCCAGTTGCAATACCAGTTGTTGATTGGTGATGGCAATGGCCGCTTGCGAGCTGAGGGCTTCAATAAAGCGTTGGTCGGTTTCAGAAAACGAGCGCACCAAGCCGTTATGCGGATCAATCGAATTAATCAACTGCAGCACCCCGACCAGCTCGCCCTCATGGTTTTTCATGGGCACCGTTAAAAACGATTGCGAGTGATAGTTGTAGAGCGAATCGAACTGGCGCATGCCGGAGAAATTGAATACATTGGCCTGATAAATATCCTGAATATTGATGGACTGGCCGAAGTTGGCTGCGTAGGCGGCCACCGAGCTGAGATTCATCTTGCCGTAGTCATCAACCAGCGGAATATTCGGAATTTCAATCGCGTCGCCACCGACGCCGCCCTTGTACATGTTAAGGCTGTCGTTGAGCGAGATATGGAAGCACAGGCTTTTCTGGTCTTCACTGGTGCGATACAGGGTACCGCCATCGGCATGGGTCATGGCTTTGGCAGCGCGCAGAATGTGTTCCAGCAACAGGGGAATGTTGCGGTTATTCGACAGCTCAACGCTCAATTCAGTCAATTGATCCAGGCGTTGTGCAATCGCTGCCGGGCTTAAATGCTCCATAGTGTCAACCGCCTCTTCATATTGCAATCAAGCAAATCAGCAAGCCAGGGTATCCCCGTAATTTCTGCTTATTTTGCCCTTAAATTACCCGCTCATGGCGATTTATCCGTATCCGGCAGGCCTTGCCGGGCGCTATCGCCCCCAATTTGCCCCTAAAAAAACAACACCCCGCATTACGCAGGGATTTGATCACCCGGTTTTCTTGTGGCACGCAATATTTTCCCGGGTTCAGTGGTACGCTATCATTTCCATCTAGACATGCAATACCTGTACCTTCGGCCTGGGGAGTGACATCAATGAAATTCAAATTCTGGGGTGTGCGCGGCTCAATTCCCTCTCCCGGACCCAAAACCGTGCGCTATGGCGGCAATACCACTTGTATTGAAGTGCGCACCGACGCCAATACCCTGATCATCCTCGATGGTGGCACTGGCATTTTTTCGCTGGCGCAATCGCTGCTGGATCAGTTACCGGTCAATGCCCATATTTTCATTACCCACAGCCATTGGGATCATATTCATGGCTTGCCGTTTTTCACGCCCTTGTTCATCCCCGGCAACCATGTCTATCTGTATGGTGCCACCGACCCCAATACCGGCAGCGGCATCGAGCGGGTGATGGCAGCGCAGTTGCAATACAGTTTTTTCCCGGTGCGCGAAGCGGAAATGAAAGCGGTGATTGCCTACCGCCGCATGGCCGAGAGCGAACAAATTTGCATTGATGATGCCTGCGTTACCAGTGCCATCATGAATCATCCGGTGATCAATTTTGGCTACCGCATTACCTGCAATGGCAAATCGATGTTTTTCACGGGCGACCATGAAGCGTTTTACAACGATCA
>JBDLSU010000818.1:0-4175 GCA_039799405.1 Pseudomonadota bacterium
TTAGCAGAAAACCAGTCGCAATCGCTATTTGGCGACAAAAAACTGATCGAACTGCGCATTCCTTCCGGCAAGCCAGGCAAAGATGGCGGTGCCGCGCTGCAGGAATACTGCAAACACTTGAGCAGTGACAACCTGACTCTGATCAGCCTGCCCAAGCTGGACTGGCAAACCCAGAAAGCGGCCTGGGTCGCCACCTTGCAGCAAGCCGCCGTCTACCTCGATATTGCGCCAGTTGAGCGCAACCAGTTACCGGGCTGGATCGGCCAGCGCCTGAGCTTGCAACAGCAAACGGCAGATCGTTCGGCGCTGGATTTTATCGCCGAACGGGTTGAAGGCAATTTGCTGGCGGCGCATCAGGAAATTCAAAAACTCGGCCTGCTGCACCCGCCCGGCCCGCTTTCGCTGCAACAGATTCAGGATGCCGTGATGAATGTGGCGCGCTACGACGTATTCAAGCTCAATGAAGCCATGTTGAGTGGTGACGCGCGGCGCTGGATTCGCATGTTGAATGGTTTGCAGGGCGAAGGCGAAGCGCTGCCGCTGGTATTGTGGGCCGTGGCGGAAGAAATTCGCACCCTGTTCAAACTCAAGGCCGCGATGGAACAAGGCCGTCCACTGCCCGCGCTGCTGAAGGAATACCGCATCTGGGGGCCGAAAGAAAAATGGATTGAACCGGCCTTGCGCCGCCTGAATTTACGCAGTTTGCAACAGGCTTTGCAGCAAGCAGCGCAAGTGGATAAACTGATCAAGGGTTTGCGCGTCAAAGGCATTACCGGTGATGGCTGGGAAGCGCTGATGCAACTGGGGCTGTTGGTCTGTGTCGGTGCGCCGCTCCCTGCCCGGCTGTAGCGCCATTTTTTCCCGGATGCATCCATCTTCACAATCAGCTTCACAACAAGCTTCACAATCAGCTTCACAAACATTGTCGCAATCATTGCTTTAATCATCGTCGCAATTTCGAGCACGCCATGGACATCACTTCTTACCTGCACACCCTGGGCCAACGCGCGCGCCAGGCCTCGCGCCAGATGGCACAAGCCGCCAGCGCCGACAAAAACCGCGCCCTGCTGGCGATTGCCGGGCTGATCGCCCAACAGCGTCCGGCAATTATCGCCGCCAACCAGCAAGACCTGGCCGCCGCCCGTGCCAACGGCCTGGAAGCAGCCATGCTGGATCGCCTGACGCTATCGGACAAAGCGCTGGATACCATGATCGAAGGCTTGCAACAAATTGCCAAACTACCGGATCCGATTGGTGAAATCTCGAACCTGAAATTTCGCCCCAGCGGCATTCAGGTCGGCCAGATGCGGGTACCGTTGGGCGTGATTGGCATCATTTACGAAGCGCGTCCGAATGTGACGGTGGATGCAGCGGGTCTGTGCATCAAAAGTGGCAATGCCTGTATTTTGCGCGGCGGCACCGAAGCCCTGCACTGCAATCTGGTACTGGCGCAACTGGTGCAACAGGGTTTGCAAGCGGCAGGTTTGCCGGGCGAAGCGGTACAAGTGATTGAAACTGCCGACCGCGCTGCCGTCGGTGCGCTGATCACCATGCCAGAATACGTGGATGTGATTGTGCCACGCGGCGGCAAAGGCTTGATCGAGCGCCTGATGCGCGAATCACGGGTGCCGATGATCAAACATCTGGACGGAATTTGCCATGTGTATATTGACGACCAGGCCGATATCGAAAAAGCCCTGAACATCGGCTACAACGCCAAATGCCACCGCTACGGCACCTGCAACACCATGGAAACGCTGTTGGTGGCGGAAGCGATTGCAGCGCAAATCCTGCCCGCACTGGCCAAGCTATATGAAAACCAGCAGGTAGAATTGCGCTGCGACCCGCATGCCGCCAGCATTTTGCGCGGCTACCCCTATCTGGCCGCCGCCACCGAGGAAGACTGGGCCACCGAATACCTGGCCCCGGTGCTGGCAATCAAGGTCGTGTCCGGCATGCCAGCGGCGATTGAACATATCAACACCTGGTCTTCACACCATACCGATGCCATCATCACCGAAAACCATAGCCGCGCCATGACCTTTTTGCGTGCGGTAGATTCCGCCTCGGTGATGGTCAACGCCTCGACCCGCTTTGCCGATGGCTTTGAATATGGTCTGGGTGCTGAAATCGGCATTTCCAATGACAAACTGCATGCGCGCGGCCCGGTCGGGTTGGAAGGCTTGACCTCGTTAAAATATATCGTACTCGGCCACGGTGAAGTGCGACAATAGCGCGTCCACCGTTGCCATTTGATTAAAGGAAGCGATCATGCTCTGGATCAAAGCGTTTCACATCGTCTTCATTGCCTCCTGGTTTGCCGGGCTATTTTATTTACCGCGCATCTTCGTCAATCTGGCCATGGAAGACAAGCCGATTGTGATCGAACGGCTGTTACTCATGGCGCGCAAGTTATACCGATTCACCACCCTGCTGTCGATGCCGGCGGTATTGCTTGGTTTGTGGCTGGTGCTGGGCTACGGCATGGGCGCATCGGGCGAGGCACGGATTGCACCGTGGATGTGGGCCAAGCTGGTGATTGTTGCGCTGACGCTGGCCTACCATATTCGCTGTGGCCGCTTACTCAAGCAATTTGAACGCGGCCAATGCAAGCTAAGCCATACCTGGTTTCGCTGGTGGAATGAAATCCCGGTGTTTCTATTGCTGGGTGCGGTAATCCTGGTGGTGGTGAAGCCGTTTTAAAGCACGATTTTGCTCAGATAATGTCAAGCCACGGTGTTCAATCACAGTTTTTAATCAAGGTTTTTAATCTCATGGCCCGAACCAGATGCTGGTTTGGGCTTAATCATCGATAAAAGGTCCCCGATGTCTTACTCTTATTTTTGCCCCTGCCCGCGTGGCATGGAAGCCGCTCTGGCCGAAGAAATTGCTGAAATCGCGCAAACCAGCCGCACCCTGCGCGTGCATAACCAGGTACCGGGCGGGGTGCATTGCTCGGGCGATCTGGTCGATTCCTACCGGCTGAATCTGCATTCTCGCATTGCTTCGCGCGTACTGTTGCGCCTGGCGCAAAAATCTTACAAAAATGAAAATGATATTTATGATCTGACGCTGGCCCAACCGTTTGAAGACTGGTTCAGCGTCGATCACACCATCCGCGTCGATTTAACCGCCATCAAATCGCCGCTCAAGAGTCTCGAATTTACGACACTCAAGATCAAGGATGCGGTCTGTGATCGTTTCCGCGATTTGATGCAACGCCGTCCTTCGGTCGATACGCAAAACCCGGATATCCGCATCGCCGGTTTTCTGGATGCGCATAACTATATTTTGTATATCGATACTTCCGGTGAAGCCTTGTTCAAGCGCGGCTGGCGCAGTGAAACCGGTGATGCCCCCCTGCGCGAAAACCTGGCGGCGGGCTTGTTGCGTGTTTCCGGCTGGAAACCGGGCATGACCCTATTCGACCCGATGTGCGGCTCCGGCACCATTTTGGCGGAAGCGGCGCAAATGCTGACAGGCATCCCCCCCGGCGCACGGCGCAGCTTTGCCTTCGAGAAATTTGGCAATTTTCAGGCCAAAGCCTGGGCCGAACTCAAGCAAGCCATCAAACCCAATCCCCTGCCACTTGAGCCAACCCTGTTTGGCAGTGATATCTCCGGCGATATGATTGCCATGACGCGCCATAATCTGCGAAATGCGGGTATTTTATTTGAAATTCCGCTCAAACAAATCGAAGCCCAGGCAGTGAAAGCGCCCAGCGAAACACCCGGCATCTTGCTGACCAACCCGCCGTATGGCGAACGGATCGGCGTGCGTGGTGATAAATCGCTGGAGGAAGATGAGCTGGCGCACTCGTTTTACCGCGACTTTTCCACCACCCTGAAACAGCGCTTTGCTGGCTGGCAAGTGTATTTGTTTACCGCCGACCTGGGCCTGCCAAAACTGATGCGCCTGAAAGAATCACGCAAGACCCCATTCTTTAACGGTGCGCTGGAATGCCGCTTGTTCCGTTTTGATATGGTTGCCGGTTACCATCGGCGCGAAGCTGCGATTCCCAAAGCGACTGATTAAGACTGATTAAGCGCGGCCCGGTGCCACCATCTGGCAGTGCCAGCGCCCGGTTGCGGCGGCGCTGGCACTGCCTGAACACTATGACAAGCGTATAACAAGCCGGAAACCACAGCGGCAAGCCACGATTTTCGCTGCAACAG
>JBDLSU010000819.1:0-3260 GCA_039799405.1 Pseudomonadota bacterium
AAACACGCCGGTGAAAGCGTATAAAAATGCATGGCCGTTTTTGGTTAAAAATTAAGGACAGTGAAATATGGCAGCCACAAATTCAAGTGTTACCACAGTTAATCTGGCGGATCTTTTTCTCGACCCAAATAACTACCGCCTGATTCACGAAAAAGAACAAGCCAATGTTGCAGATGACAAAATCATGGACAAGCAGATTGTCCAGCGCACTTTTCGCATGTTATGTGGCGAACGAAATCAACACATTCAGGATTTGATTGACAGCTTTAGAACCAATGGCTGGCTGCCGGTGGATCAAATTCAGGTGCGGCCATTGGCGGGCACTCATGCCTACGCGGTGGTTGAAGGCAATCGGCGTATTGCCGCACTGAAGTATCTGCAATCGGAATTTGAGTCAAAAGCGATTGATTTGGGCAAGCTCGATCCGCAAGTCTTCCAGGCAGTGCCCGTCGTTTTGTATACCGATGCGGATGAAGTTCATCATTTGACGTTGATGGCCTTAAAACATATCAGCGGCAATAAAAAATGGGGGGAATGGAACCAGGCCAATTTACTGGAAAAATTGGCGCGGGAACATCAACAAAAAGAAGACGTTATCTGCAAGAGTATTGGCATCACGAAAAATGAATTACGGCGCAGTCTGCGCGCGCTGGCATTTATGCGGCAATACCGGGAGTCAGATTACGGTGATAATTTTCAAGAAGCGCAGTTTGCGATCTTCCGGGAAGCGGTACGTGCACAGGATTTGAAAGAATGGCTGGGATGGAATGAAGAAAAACATTTGGCAACCAACACAAAGAACCGGACGCTATTTTTTTCCTGGTTATCACGCGAAATTGCAGATGATGACAGCGAAGATGGGCATATGTTGGGAGGAGCTAAATTTCGCGAACCTGCAATCACTCGCCGGGATGATATACGGGTTTTGAACGACATTATCAAAGACAAGCGCGCCCTGGAATATCTGGAAAAGTTCAGGGATGTAAACGGTGCATACAGAAATAGTAACGTGGTTTTTCAGCAGCGCAAAGACGATGCGATGAACTCCCTGGAAGCAGATATTGGTGCATTACAGCAGCTCAATCTTGAAAAGAAATATCTGCCCAATTTGGAACAGGCGACCAATCGCTTGCAGACGATTGTGGCGCGCACCCGGGGTGGCGGGTTTGCCGGAGTCGAGCAAAACCAGGTGTATCACGACCATATTGATGCCCATTTCTCTGTCATTGATATTACTGCATGGCGCAAACTGCAGGGTTTGTCACTACAAAAGTTGGCGCGCATTAATTTGATTGCTGGTGGAAATAATTCTGGCAAGACCAGTTTATTGGAAGCAATTTATTTATTGACCCGACAAAATGATGTGACTGGCGTACTGGAGACAGTCAGAAGACGCGCAAAACTCTCGTTTGAGCAAATGCAACCAGCTTGGTTGAAGGATCAATTGCCCAATGATGCGACCATCACCGGGAATTTTGATGGCAAGGATAGTGAAGTCGGCATCCAAACCAAGCTGGAGGGTGATGCGTCGATCGACCGCACCCGATTTTTGGCAACCATTGAAATTGCCACCTCGTTTGGTAAAAACCAGCAGGAATCTGTAACGCATTTGTTCCGTGATGGCGAGCGGCAAATGACGGCTGAAGGCGTTAAATTGCTATGTCCCTGCGTATTAAGCAGCCCATTCTTTTTGAATGAACCTCAGCACCACACCTATTATTATTTTCGCAGTGTACAGTCCAAGGCGTTGGACCAAATCATCATCAGGTTCTTACAGGAAAATATTTTACCCACTTTGAAGAATATTTATCTGGTTGATGAATCCCAAAGGTTTATGGTTGACGATGAATCGTTTAAATCGGCAATGGATTTGACGAATTATGGCGAAGGATTACAGCGGATTTTCTTTATGTCGCTGGTTTTCGCTGCAGCCAATAATGGGGTAGTGTTGATTGATGAATTTGAAAACGCGGTTCACGCCGATTTGTTGCCAGAGTTTAGCAAACTGGTTTTGGAATTGGCAAAACGGTTTAATGTTCAGGTATTTCTGACCAGCCACAGCAAGGAGGCAATTGACGCATTCTCTAAAAATCAGGCTGATGCCAAGGATTTTTCTTACCATGCGCTGGTGCAGCGGGATGGCAAGATTGTGGCGTTGAATTACGATGGCGAAACTTTCGCAAAATTGAAGAGCCTGGCGAATATTGATTTGCGGAGGGCTAAATAATGGCGGATTTGACACAGGTGCTGGCCTGCATGGTGATCTGTGAAGGTGAGCATGATCTGGTTGTGTTAAGAAGAATTTTAAAAGACGAGTTCAAATTTACCGAGGAAAAGTGGACGTTTTCAGAATTCCCGGCACCCTTGCATTTGTATTTTCCGACACGGCTGAGAGATCATGCGGCGGGTGACCTGGAATTGGGCTTGGTGCATGAATTTTTCTTGCCCAATTATGTGTTTTATCGTGTCGAGGCCGATCTGAAAGCCCGCATGGTTTGTTTGTTTAGAACAGGCGGTGATAAAAAACTGCAACTGGCACGGGAATTTGTAGCGGGATTGGAATTTTTTCGTGCCAATGCCGGGCATGACCTTGATTATGGTGATGATGGTGTGCGGCCTGTCAGGACTATTGGTGAAATGCGCTGGTTGTTCATCAATGATGCTGACGATAAAGGACCGGATGGGGTTCGGCAACTCACCTTGCAGAACTGGGCAACAATCAATGATCAAGCCTGGTTGACTGGGCCGTGGATAATTGATGCTGCCAATCCACTTGCCGCACACTGTGGCAATAAGGCGCAGTATGTGTGGAGCGCAAACGGTATCAACGGTACGCTGGAGGATGTGTTATATCCGGTGGTCGAAGCCAATTTCCGACCCTTGTTGGATGAATGCAGTACTTTTGCCAGACAACATTTTCCTTTAAAAAATCAGGATATTGCGACACTCGCCAAGCATAAAAAACGCAGCCTGACCATGGCCGGGCAGGGCGACAAACCAGGCCATGGTTTGCACCTGGTATTAAAGGAAGGCAAGCTTTTGCAGGATGAGGCATTGATGTCGAATCAGTCAATCAAAGACTTCATACAATTCCTTCGGGATTTCATCAAATAGCATGGGATCAAATGAGTGAATTTTTCCGTTTCCCGTTGATCGATTTCAAACCACCCCATAATGAACCTCTCCAGCGCCATTAGCGACGCCTTTTCCCTGCTCTTGCTAGGCGATGCCGCGCTATGGCGCATCATCCTGCTCTCGCT
>JBDLSU010000820.1:0-12627 GCA_039799405.1 Pseudomonadota bacterium
AGAGCGGGTTTTTGTCGTCCACCACGGCTGCGCCGAGGGTCAGACTCTGGCTGGCATGCCATTGCCCATCGAGCCCCAGCACCCAAAAATCATCCCCGCCCTGCTCCACTTCATAGGTAATGCGTACCGATTGCGGATCACCATCCGGGCTTTGCGCAGGCACGGCTTGCTTGAACAGGATGCGCCCGGAAAAGGGCTCGAAGCTGTAATCATCCAGCCGCCGCAAAGGCGTCGTTTGTTTGATCACGTCGGACTGGTGCTTGTCGCGCACGATGATTTCAACCCGCTCCGAATTGCTGATGGCGTTATTGTTTTTCACCGCGAACGGGCCGGAAGTGCCGTTGGCCTGATATTCCTCAATCACTTGTTTTAAATTGTCGTGGAAGGCAAAGCCATTGAGATGGCCGCTGGCCCCTTCCCAGTGGCCGCGCAAACCGGTGACGTTGCGCTGATATTGGCCGAGCTTGCGCGCCTGCAAACCACCATTCGAGCCAAAGCCGGGGCCAACGCTGGTGCCAAAACCTGGGCCGCTGCCAAAGCCGCCCACCGCGCCCGAGGTAAAGCTCTCGCCAGTGGCAAAATCGCCATACAGCAGATAGCTTTTTTGATCGTCGATGCGCACGTACAGGCGATTGCTGGAGCGTGCGTCAAAGCCGCTAATGGCGCTGTCGCCATAGACCGGGTAAAACTCGTTGGGGCTGATGTCGCGCTGTAACTTGTCACGCGTGGGCTGATCGGAATCATAGGCGGCAGTCAGCAGTTTGTCGCCTTGGATTTTACCTTTCAGAAAAAACGCGGTGCGCACGGCAGCGTTGGCCTTGCCTTGGTTAAATTGACGGCTCCAGCGGGTAATCTCTTGCTCAAAACCGTCGTTGATGCGCGTCGGGGCCAGTGCGTCGGCACTCAAGCGGCGGCGGCTGATAATGCCTTCGATCAGGCCCACTGCCAGCATTTGGCGCAGTTCCGGCACAAAGCTGACGATGCCTTGCGCCGCCACATTACCGCCGCTCACCCGCAGCAGCACGTCTTGCGGCTCACTCGGTGCCAGCAGGCGAAAAATGGCCTGGCCGTTTTCCAGCGCCAATTGCACGCCGGGGGTCACTCGATCCCGGTCGCCGCCTTGTGGCCCCAGGGTATCGGTGGCAGCGCCATCGAGCAAAATGCGCCCGCCCGACACCTCCAGCGTCAGCAACAGCTTGCCTTGCAACGGCTTGCCGTCTTTATCCAGCACTTTGATGCTGACCCGCACGGCAGATTGGCCGTCAGCGGGCAAGCCGTTTTTATCGGTTTCCACCTGAATTTGCGCGATGTTGCCATTGTTGGCGTAAGCGCTTGCCTGCTCGCCCTTGCCCACAAAGGCTTGCGGCGCACGCGCCTGCGCCATGCCCTCGGGTACGGGGGCCAGCGCTGCCGCCCAGACTGGCAGCGAAAAGGCGGTGCCAAGGAGGAATACACTCACCATCGGCTTGATCGAAAAACCCGCCGACAGCTTGGGGGCCAAATGAAGGCGGCGGTGCTGCCCGGGGTTGACGACATTGTTAATCATGGTCATGGTGTGCATTCTGGCCAAACGGGTCACGGATTGGATGATGAAATTATTTCGCATGCTGCACCTCTGGCACGGCGTTTTGGCGCGGCTTGACCAGTTCCTGATTGGCGCTGTCGGTAGCTTGCCTTGGTGCAGCAGCGTCTTTGCTGTTGAACTTCAAGCCCGGCAAGGGCGCAGCTTCGCTTTCCACACTGCGTACACCGCCCTGGCTACGACGCGCCTTGACTTGCTCCAGCACCCGGTTCGAGCATGAGCCTTCGGCAAAATCAGCCCGGATCAGTTCGCCATTTTTCACATCCAGCCACAGGCTGTTGGCATCACCCAAATTGCGGTTGCTGGTGGTGGTCAAGCGGCTGCCACGCGGCAGGGTCTGGCTATCGGCCTTGATTACGTGTGATTTGGGGCTTAAGCCGCAATAGCTGAACTTGCCTTCGATATCGGAGGTGAAGTTGCTGCCGTCTTCCAGATACAGGCGCACGCCGGGAATGCCCAGTTCTTCCGCATCCTGAATATGATTGTGATTGCAATCAACAAACACCTTGCCTGCGACACAAGCCTGATCGGTAAATACCCCGGCAATGAGCTTGACTTTGTACTGGCCTTCGTTGGACGGCACCGCGTTCGGGCCGGGTTGCAAGCCACTGCCGAGGCAACCTGCTGTGGTGTTGCAGGCATAGGCAATGGCGCGGTTGATGCCGTCGCCCTGCATGCTGCCCACGCCCACCCGCACCCGGTAGCTCAGTACCGCTTGCTGCGCGGTGCTCATGGGGCCAAGGTTAAACGCCAGTACCGGGCCGGTGTTTTTGCCCACCGGGTTGGCAACGGCGTCGGCCAGTGGCCGCCCATTGAGTTGCGTGGTACCCGGCACCAGGCTAAAGCCCGCTGGCAAGCTGTCGCGCACGGTCACTTGGGTTACCGGCGAGCCAGAGGCGAGCTTCACCGTGACCGTGTAGAGGATGGTTTGGCCAATTTCCACTTGCTGCTTGTCGCCGGTTTTGGTGAGCGCCATGCCTGCCGGTATGGCTGGGTCAAGTGGAATGTGGTTATTCAAAATCGGTGCCGAATTGTGGGTAATAACAAAGTCGAAGTAATACTGGGTACTGAGCGCACCACCGGGCACCATGCCCACGCAAGCAGCCGGATCATGCAGCGGCACCGCCAGTTGCGGCGCATTGTCGGTACGTTGCACTAACCCCGGGTCTGGCGTGGGGCCGACACTGAGCACGGCTTTACAGGCCGGAATTTTGCCCGATTCCTGCGCAATATAGCCTGGCGGATAGCTGGTAATGGCCAGATGGTAGGTGCCGTCCGGGAAGTCATTTTGCAAAAAGAACTGGTATAAGCCGTCGCTACCGGTCACTTGCTGCACCGCGTCCAGGCCGCCCAGCAAATGGCGGGCGGGGTCATAACCCGGCGGGCCGGAGAAGGTGACTACGGCACCGGCCACCGGTTTTCTGGTGGTGCTGTCATACACCACGCCGGACGGGTCGAGCGGCAGGTTTTGCTCGACGATATCATCCCCGGCACGCAGGGTGATATTGCGGATCGAGCCGCCACCGGGCGAGCCTGCGCCACCGCCGGAGGTGGCGACGTTGGGCAGTTTGTTGCCGTCTTTGGCGAACTTGATTTCAAAGCCGCTGCCAATGGGCAAACCGCTCTCTTCGTAACCGGGGCAATGCAGGTTATCGAATTGATAGAAGCCATTGCTGTCGGTTTTTGCGGTACAAATCAGCTTGCCATTCTGGCTCAGGGTCACGGTCCAGTCGGCAGCGCCTTCATGCGGGGTCAGGGTTGGGCGTACCCGGGTGTGGGTGCGATCAAACCAGACATAACCGCTGATAATGGGCGGCTTCAAGATCGGGCCGCTGCGTACCCGTTCGCCAAACAGGTAGCCGTCCAGCAGGCCGTTATTGGCCGCCAGCACAGCACCGGACACGTTGATCGTGCTGATGGTGTTTTCCTGCACGCTGCTGCCAAAGCTGTTGTTGAACACATTGCCACCGGCCTTGCCTGCGGTTTCTTTGCCATCCACAATTTTGCCGGTATCGAGATCGGTATGGGTTTCCACCAGCGTGTAGCGACCGGGGACGAGATTCTCAAAACCATAGCTGCCATCGGCCGCCGTTACGGTGACGCATGCGCCAGCCGGGCAAGCTGTGCCGCCATCGGTGGTGGTGCCACTTAAGGTGACACGCACACCGCCAATGCCCGCTTCGCCTTCGTCTTTGCTGCCGTTGTTGTTCGTATCAAAATACACAAAGCCCGTCAGACTGCCCGCGCGTTCGCGGAAGTCGTACCCGGTTGCCACGCTGCCCGCCACCAGCACGATATCGCTGATGTTGTTTGGCCCGACATCGAGTTTGCCACCCACACTGCCGAGCGCGCTACCGTTGTTGCCAGCGAAATCGCGCCACTCTGGCGGCTGGGTTTGCGTTACCTGGTAAGTGCCCGGCACCAGTTGCTCAAACAGGTAGCTGCCATCGGCTGCGGTTTGCACGGTACGCGCTGCAATCGGGTTGCCGTTGGCATCCTGCCCGCTCAAGGTGACGCTCACTGCGGCCAGCGCTTCTTTGGGGTCGAGGCTGCGGCTGAAATTGATATCGACATACACCTTGCCGCTGAGACTGGCATCGCCAATGCGACTTTGTTCGCCAAACAGGTAATTGGTGGCAAGCTGGCCCGCGCCCAGGGTAATGGCGCTGATGGTGTTTTTCGGCGCGTTAGCCGTGCCGCCTGCACTGCCTGCGGCGTCGCTGCCGTTCTGGTACAAGGTGGGCTGGGTTTCCACCACGCTATAGCTGCCTTGTGGCAAATCGGTAAAACTGAAATTGCCGCTGAAATTGCCGTCGGCCTCAGTCTGGGTGGTGCGCTGTACGCTGTTGCCGTAGACATCGGTGCCCGTCAGGGTGATCGACACGTTGCCGATGCCGGTTTCGCCGCCGTCTTTCACGCCATTGCGATTGGCATCCAGATACACACTACCGCTGATGGCACCAAACAATTGCTGCTCGCGGAAATCATAGCCCAGCGCGGCACCGCCGCTGCGTGGCATGGCGATATTGCTCACGCCGTTCAAGATGGCCGTACCGCCGCCAATGCTGCCGACTTTGCTACCGCTGGCGGCGCTAAAGTCGGTGTAATTGGCGGGCTGGGTTTCGGTGAGCGTATAGTTGCCGGGTACCACCACGGGGAACAGATACGCGCCGCTGGCATTGGTTTGCTGGGTTAAATTCACTGGCCGGTTTTCCAGATCCAGGCCGCTCAAGGTCAGGGTCACGCCCGCCAACAGCACATCGCCCGCATCAAAGCTGCCATTTTTATTCAAATCGGCATACACGGTACCTGCCAGCGAACCATTCACCAGCGGCGGCGGTGGCATTTCGCCAAACAGATAACCGGTGGCAGCCGTGCCTGCGGTGAGGACGATGGTGGTAATCGCGTTTTTGGGCGCGTTGATGGTGCCGCCCGCCGTGCCCGCCAAATCACTGCCATCGGTGTAGCCGACGGGCTGGGTTTGGGTGACGGTATAAGTGCCTGCCAGCAAACCGGTGAAGCTAAAATTGCCGCTGGCGTCGGTTACCGTGCTGCGGCTGGCACCGCCGCTTAAGTTGACGGTTATCCCGACAAGACCGCTTTCGCCACCGTCTTTGCTGCCGTTGCTATTGGCATCGAAGTACACATTACCGGCGATGCTGGCACCGTTTTCGCGGAAGTTGTAATGGATACCGGCATTGCCGGAGCCCAGCACAATGCCACTGATCACATTCAGGGCGGCACTACCGGTCGCCACGGTATTGACGGTGCCGGGCTGGGTGCCAGTGGCGGCAGGAAACTCGCCTGCGCCAGCGGGCTGGGTCTCGGTCACGGTATACCCGGCGCCATCACTGGGGCGCAAACCGCTAAAGCTGTAGCTGCCATCGGCAGCGGTGGTGGTAGTGGCGCTGACGATATTGTTCAAATCGTCGCGCCCGCTCAGGGTGACGGTTACACCGGCCAATTCTTCGCCTGCAGCATACAGCGCGTCGCTATTGGCATCCAGATACACCCGGCCCGCAATGCTGGCTGGCTGCAGTTCGCCAAAATTAAAGTTGACGGTGGCACTGGAAGCCACGAAGGGGATGGCGCTGATCACATTCGCCACCGAATCCACGCAGGCGGCGCAGTTCGCCGCCGCGATCGTGCCTTTTCTGGTAATGCCATCCAGATAAGCGCCCGGCTGGGTTTCGGTAATGGTGTAGCCCGCGCCATTGGCGTTGCGCACATTGGTGAAGACATAACTGCCATCGGCCAGGGTGGTCGCCGTGCAAGTGGGCGTGCCGCACGGGGTGCCGCCACCGGCTGCAGTGCCGCTCAGGGTGACGGTAACGCCGACAATGCCGGTTTCGCCGCCGTCTTTGACGCCGTTGTTATTGCTATCGAGATACACAAAGCCGCTGATGCTGCCGGTTTTTTCGCCAAACAGGTAGTTGATGCCGCTTTGCCCGGCATTGAGCACCACACCACTGAATACGCTGGTGCTGCCGACGGTGCTGGCGGTGCCTGCGCTGGCCGCGCCGGTGCCGGGGGTATTGGCGGCTTCGGCAAAATCAACTGGCTGGGTTTCGGTCAGGGTGTAACCCGCGCCATTGCTGGCAGGCAGGGCGGTAAAGCTGAAGTTGCCGCTGGCGTCGCTGGTGCGGGTGCAAGAGGCGATGATGGTGCAGACATTCGCGCCGCTTAAGGTGGTGCCGGACAAGGTGACCGTTACCCCGGCAAGCGGGGTGTCGCCCGTGTTGGAACTATTGCTTTGATCCACATCCAGATACACATTGCCCGCCAGGCTGGCGGCCAGTTCGCCAAAGTTGTAATTGCTGCCGATTTGGCCAAGGCCGATCACGATGCCGCTGAAGCGATCATTGATCATGCTGCCGGTTGGTGTGCCGTTGACGCTACCCACGCTGTCGATGCCGTCGGCATAGTTGGACAAAGGCGCGCTGGCCTGGGTTTGCTGGGTCAAAATATAGCCCGTGCCATCACTGGCGGGCAGGCCCATAAAATTGTAGGCGCCGCTGGCATCGGTGGTCATGGTGCAGGGATTGGGTGAAATCGCGACGCATACGCTAACGGCGCTGGCGGTGTTGCCAGACAAGGTCACTGCCACCCCGGCAATGCCGGGTTCGCCCACATCTTTAACGCCATTGTTATTCAAATCCACATACACAAAGCCGGACAGGCCCTGGCCGCTTTCGCCAAAGTTGTAATTGGTGGCGGCATCGTTTTGCACCAGCACAATATTGCTGACGGTGCGCTTGGCCGCCCCCACTACCGGGGTGTTGGCGGCAACCGGGGTGGCGGCATCATTGCCGCCCTTGCTGCCAACCGTCATGCCGGTATGCGTGACGCCGGGTATCACTGCCTGCTGCACCTGATAAGTGCCGGGGCGCAAATTGGCAAAGCTGTAGGCACCATTGGCAGCGGTGGTGGTGCTGGTGTTGACCGCGCCCAGATCGTCGGTACCGGTCAAGGTTAAGCTGATGCTGGTAATGCCGGGCGCTTCATCGGTAGCGGGCACGCCGGTAATATCGCGCCGGGCGTTGTTGTTGAGGTCAACAAACACAAAGCCGGACAAGGTGGCTGGCTGTAATTCGCCAAACAAATAGCCGGTGGCAGCGGTGTTTTCCGCCAGCACAATGGTGCTGATGCCATCCGCGCCAACGCCAGTGGCAGTACCGCCACTGGTGCCTGCGGCTTCGCGCCCGTCCAGATAGCCTGCGGGCTGCGCTTCGGTCACGGTGTAGGTGCCGGGTGCCAGGTTGAGGAAATCAAAATTGCCACTGCCATTGGTGCTGGCCGGGCTATTCACCACCGTGTTGCCGTAAATGTCGGTGCCGTTGAGCAGCAGGTTGACGCCGCTGATGCCGACTTCACCGCCCTCTTTGGCCGCATTGTTATTGCTGTCCACATACACGGTGCCGCTGATGCTGGAGCGCTGCATGCTGACGGTGTTGCATATATTGCTGTTATTGGTGGCGTTAGGATCGACCTCGCTGGTGCTGGCGGAAGCGCAGTTTTGCACGGTGGCGGTAAAACCGGACTTGACGACCGGAATCCGGATGGTCGCCACTTTGCCGCTCTCCAGCAAGCCGATATTGCAAGTAAGGGTGGTGGTACCGCTGCAGGTGCCGTTGGTAGGGGTGCCGTTATTGGTACTCCACACCATGCCGCTGGTATACGGTGCGGCGTTGTAGGGCGCAACCGTGCCACCGGCGTACAGCGTCATGCCAGCAGGCAGGGTATCGGTAACGCGGGTCACCTGGCTATCGCCCGGCCCGGCATTGGTCACCGTCATCACATAGTAAAACGGTTGGCGGTTTTGCACGATGGCGGTGCTGGCATCGCTGCCGCTGATAAAGGCACGCGCGGTTTTGGTCAACTGCAAATCCACCCGCATTTTGATGGTGGTGGTTTGGTTGACGCTATTGTTGGAGAGCACCGCATCGACTTCATTGGAGGTGATGGAGGCGGTGGACGAATAGGCGTCACCCGCCGCATTGGGCTGGGTATCGATATGGAAATCCAGATACAGGCTGGTGGTGGCATTGCTGGCCGCCAGAATTTGCCCGGGCGGGAAGGTGCAGGTAATGGTGAGTGTGGCCGGGCCAGTGACGGCGGTGTTGAGGTTATTACAGTAATTGGAATAGACTTGCCCGGTTGCGGCCAGCTTGTCGCCCAAAAAGGTGGTGGTTTTGCCTGCGGGTGGGCGCATCACATAGGTGAGCACCAAACCGGACGCCACCGATGGCCCGCGATTGGTGATGGTGTTGCGGTAAGTGACCACATTATCCGGGAACACCGGCGAGGCGCTATTGGGCACAAAGCCGAGCGGATCGACGTTATCGGTGTTATTGATCAATAAATCGAGCGCATCGGCATTCACGGTGAGCAGCGAGGCCGCGACGTTATTGCCCGCATTGCTTTCTTGCGTGGTGGTGGCCACGGTGGCGGTATTGCTAATGGTGCGCGGATCAACCGGCGCACTCATATAGTCTGGCCGCATGGTAACGGTAATGGTGGCGGTGCTGCCGCTGGCCATATTGCCCAGACTGCAATTGAGCGTATTGGTGCCGGTATTGAAGGCGGCGCAAGTGCCCACGCTGGGGGTGGCGCTTAAAAACGTCATCGTGCCCTGGGTAAAGCTGAACACATCGGCCACCGTGACGCCATTGGCGATGGAGGGGCCGTTATTGTTCACCGTTAACACATAAGTCGCCTGAGTACCGGCCAGCGCGGTGCCGGGGGTGACGGTATTGAGGATGGCGACATCGGCTACCGGATCAATTTGCACCGGGGCCGAGGCGCTGTTATTGGCCAGGTTGAAATCGCCCTGATCAAGCGAGCGCACGCTGGCGGTGTTGATCCATTGGTTGCCAGGCTGGCCGCTGGAATCAAACAGCGGGCGCGTGACCGCAACGGTAAATATCGCGGTCTCGCCAGTGGCCATGCTGCCGCTGGTTTGGCTACAGGTCACGGTCGCGCCGGTGCTGCAGCTAAAGCCTGCGCTACTGGTGCCGCCGGTTTTGCTGGCGGTGACGCCGGTGCTGCCCGTGATATAGCCGGGAATCGGGTCAGTCAGCTCCAAGCCGGTGGCGCTGCCGGGTCCGAAATTGGTCAGGGTCAGTGTATAGGTAACGGTGGGAGCATTCCACGCCAGCACGGGTAAATCGGCAGTTTTGGTGATGCCCATATCCAGCGAAATGCCGTTGCTGGTGGCGGGCACCGTGGCGCTGGCGCAGTTGTTGGCTGGCGTCGGATCGACCACGCTACCATGGACATAATTGGTGCAGGCGGTGTTGGTCAGTGTGCCCCCCACATCGGCGCGGGTGGTGAGCACCAGATCCGTACTGTTGGCCCCCACGGCCAGCGCGGCATTGTAGGTGCAAGTGACGGTTTGGCCTACTGGCGCGCCGCAAGTCCAGTTAACGCCACTGGCCAGTGCAATAAAACTCTCGCCTGCTGGCAGGGTTTCCACGATCTGCACTTCGCCGCTGGCAGCGGCGCGTGGGCCGTGGTTGGTAACGCGCAGGGTGTTGGTGATGTTGGCACCTTGCGCCACCGGGTTCGGGCTTTTGGTTTTGGTCAGGGATAAATCCACTCCGTCCACCAGCACCGTGACGGTGACGCTGCCCGTGTTATTGCCCGCCACACCATCGGCGGTAGCGCTGCTGATGGTGGCGGTATTAGTAAACGGCGTCAAGCCTGCCACTACCGGGGCAGTGGCATTGATGGTGATGTCATTACTGGCCGCCACCGCGTAGCTGGCGCGGGTACAGGTGACGGTTTGGCCCGTCACATCACAACTCCAGCCAGTGCCAGCGGCGCTAATACCGGTGAAACCGGCGGGCAAGGTGTCGCTCACGGTGACATTGCTGGCCGGGAATGGCCCCAGATTACGCGGGGCCAGGGTAAAGCTCATGGGTTGACCACCACCAAGAATGCTGGCCGAGGCGGTTTTGGTGACGGCCAGATCGGTGCCATTGGTAATATCCACGCTGGCGTTGGAAGCGTCATTGGTATTATCAAAATCGGTGGCCGAACCGGTGATCGAGACCAGACCGGTGCTGGTAATGGTGCCGATAAAGGCGCCGGTTTCCTGCGTCAAAATGGTAATGTCCGGCAATGCGCCCACGGCTGCCGAGGCACGGGTACAGGTCACCACTTGCGCCGCCGCGCCGCAAGTCCAGCCAGTGCCGCTGGCCGAGGTAAAGGTTAAATGCGGGCTGAGCGTGATGGTGGCCGTGACTGCGCCAGCGCTGTTGGGGCCGTTATTGACCAGCGCGGCGGTGAGCGTGACGGGAGAACTGGCGGGCACACTGACCGGGCTGGCCGGGGTGGAAGTGAGGGTCAGCGCCATATCGGCACCGTTATCAATGGTGGTTACCTGATCCAGAAAATCATTGGCCGGATTGCTGTCGGCACTGGTGGTGGCCACGGTAGCGCGTGCCGCCACGGTGGTGCCTGCGGTAGCAAGGCTCCTGACGGTGACATCCACCGTTTTTACCACTGCCGTGCCCGGCCCGCTAATATCACCGGCCAGGCTGGCATAGCTGCAAGTCACCTTGTGCGTACCCGCATCGTAGAGGCAAGCGGCGGCATCGGAAACCGAAACAAAGGTTGTTTGCGCATCCAGCGTAAACACCAGCGTCACATTATTGGCGGTATCGGTGGTGTTGTTGGTGATGGAGGCGGTATAGACGACCAAGCCGCCACGCACCGCCGGGTCTGGCGTATCGACAAAATTGGAAACCAGCATATCCACTGCCAGCGCCGGTAATGGCAGAAGCAGACTCAATATGAACGGGAAGCTGGCAAGCAAACTACCGCGCCGCTTTTTTAATCCAGGCACCAGGGCGGTTACCAAGCCCAGACCCACCCCAATCGAGTTAAATAATTTGTTCATAATTTCCGGTTTTAATAAAAAGCGTACAAGATACGGCAGTCACCCGCGCGAGATTAACCTAACTTGGGAAAATGTCATAACAATTCGCTCACTCGTGATCAAAATATTTTAGCTTAAAGCCACCAAAAATAGATAGCGGGAATTTGAAGAAGAGTGATCTTGGTGAAATATCACTTATTTTATCGCTAATTAGTAAGAATTAGATGAATTTACCTTTAGATGGATAGCTCTAACCAACCACGAAAAACAATCTGATAGTTTTTGCGCAAATGCAACACATGCCATCGGCAGGTGATGTCTTCATCAGCGCAATAATGCGGAGCTATTCGGAATTAGGCGATAGCGAGCCCCCTTTCAGGGTATATTTGAACTCCCCTCCCCGTCAGATTCACACTAAACCTTACGACCGTTCTCATGATCCTCCCGCTGATTGAATCAACCCGGCTCCGGTTGCGTCAGTACCGCGCAAGCGACCTTCAACACTTCGCTGTGCTGAACTCCGACCCGCAAGTACGAAGCCACGTCGGTGGTGTGCTAACGCAGCAGCAAATCGACTGCCATATGGCCAACTTTACGGCCATGACTGATCCGGTGGACTTGTGGGCATGGGCAGTTGAATCAGCCGAAACCGGTGAGTACATAGGACACGCCTGGTTGATGCAACAAGACGGCCCGTATCAACCCGAATCAGGCATCCTCATTGCAAGATCACACTGGGGAAATCGGTATGCCCCGGAAGCCATGCTTGAAATTGTGCAATTTGCCTACCGTGAACTCGGCTGCGCCAGCGTCCATGCATCAGTCGATACCGACAACACAAAGTCAATAGCGATGTTGCACCGGGCGGGGTTTGAGTATTTGGTAACCGAGGAGGATGAAGAAGGCAGCTACTTTGTCTTTGTTTGCCAATAATCGGGGACACTCACGTTTTTCACATTGAAAATTTAACGCGAAATGTGCCAATCGCCAATACACGAATGCTGATCTGCTAAAGGCAAAGCCACAAAAATAGTGATAATCGGCGTGAATCAATCACCCAGGACAGGCTAAACATGCTTTCATCTTCATCCTTTTTCGGCGGTCTTACGGCAGGCTGTAACGGTTGGCGATTGGTCAATCGCAAACTGGTGCAGGAAATATCCAAGCCATGGGTTTGAATACAACAGCGTTCAGGCGTTTCGACAAAATCGGCTTGATCCAACCAGTGCAACAATTTTTTCAAACTGAATTCAAGCGTACGCAAAAAATCGAAGATAAACAAAAGTGTTTTATTTTTATCATCCTCATTGGCTGAAAGAAAAACATATTCGGCAATTGTCTTTTCATCTTTATATATATATCCACCACCAAAAATGTCTCATCATCCTGCCCGAAAAAATCAAGCAGTACCCCTTCTTCAGCATTGATCAAAGGTGCCTGGCCTTCGACAAGTATGCGCGACCAAGCATAAAACCCTTCGGCATCAGTTGATGATATTTGTGGCATGATTTTTCCTGCTCGAAATCATGATATTCAAAAAACAAAAGGCAACCGAAGTCGCCTTTCATTTTTTAATGCAATAAGCTCGCGCTTATTTTTTCTGACGCAACTTCTGAATCGCCGCCAATTGCGCAATCGCGGCTGAGAGTTCAGCCTGGGCTTT
>JBDLSU010000821.1:0-5569 GCA_039799405.1 Pseudomonadota bacterium
CGGTAGTATGCTTGGCAAATGCTCCCAGAATGCGGACGCCTGACTGGAATGCCAGTACTTCATTGGCCAGCAATGCAATTTCAAGATTGACCGGTTCATCACTGGTTAATTGCAGTGGGCGAACTTTTAAAATTGCCAGGATGAATGCTGCTGCAATTTTGTGGCGATCAATCATTAAAAGATGGCCCATGTTTTGGTAGGTGTCCATCAGTCGCCGTGCTTCATTTCTGAATTTAACGTACTCCACCAAAAGTAGTGGCAGCGAACCAGCTTTCCAACGCAATGCCGGGAACTCGTCAATCAACCAGCAACCGACTGGATGGACGATTTTTTCGATCAATCGAAAACGTGCTTCTTTTCGTTCCGGTGTGTCATCGCTATCGAAGAGGTGATTTTCAGGCAAAATCAATTGGCAAATCCAGGTCGCTGTCAGTCAAATCTTCAATGCAGATGTCGCCATTCGGATGAAGGTCACCCACTACTTGTATTGGGTTAAACAGATATGGCTCGCTATCGCGAAGAGAAGGGCTACTAATGGGTTGAGGCTGGTAGGATTCCAATGCTCTCAATCGTGCATCAATGTCCGATGCAGGCGATTTGGGATCGAGGGTTGGTTCCATGGCACAGTTTATTTTAAATGGTTGTTTTAATGAAATTTCAACGGGCAATTCGACGCGAAGTAGGCAGTATAGCGCAAATGCTGGTTAATGGAAGATGTTTTTGTACAACATCGGCTATGCGCTGGTCGTCTTTGCGGCGGTGGGTCTCGCTTCGACGAGACCTGCTGCCTATCTCAAGATAGCCGGCTCAGCCAGCGCTGGTTTGAAGCACAATCACCCCGGCTTGCCATTCTTCCCCGCCACCGCAGGCGGCAATTCCTTGGCCTGCAACTGGCGCACTTGCGTCACCAGCTTGTTATGCGCATCCAAAAACGCCGCCACCACCACCTTGGCTTCGTTGGTATTGCTCCAGCCCGCACCAAAGCCCCCCGCGCCCGCGCCGATGCTAAAGCCGCCCAGGCCCAGATCGGTCGATTTGGCCGCACCCGTGGCGGCGGCGATTTGTTCGGTGGTTTCATTGTCGGTCAACAGCAGCGCCACTTGCGCTTCCTTGAAGCTGACTTTTTCCGCCATGCCGCTAAAATTCTTCAGCCCCGGTACCTTGCCCATGGCCGCACCAATTTCGCCACCGGCTTTGTTTTCCGAAAAGGTCAGGCTCGGTGTCAGCGTGTATTGCGCTTCATAACCCTTGCCTTTGCCAACGGTCGAATTTTTGCGGATGATGCCCTGATCCTGCAATTGCTGTTCCTGAATCGTGGCCTTCAAACCGGCAGCGCGGTCTACCACGCGGAAGCAGCCGCTTTGCTGCGCCAGCAGGCGAATCAAGGGCACCGGGGAAGATGGCAGATTGAACTGGCTGCTCACCGAATAGCCGCTGGCATTTTCAACCAGCGCCATGGTGGCGACCGGCGCATCACACTTGACCAGCGATTTGTGTGCGCCATTGGCACCTGCCGGGCCAGCCGAGCCGGTCACAACCGAGGTGCCTTCGCCCAATTCAGTCTTTTTCGAACCACAGGCGCTAAGTAATATGGCGCCAGCAGCCACGGCGCACAGCGTGAAACGGGAAGTGAATCGAATTGTCATGATGATTTCTGGAAAATGGAGGGAAAAATAAAGCTGCTAGAATAACATGACTTTTATGCAAATTTCCAGTGGCAGATGAGTCGATTGGAGCGATGTCAATGCGAAAGTGTACTGAGTCACGAATTGATGATTGTCAGGTCACGTTTATCGTGATTGCCAGGTCAGGTATTTGGGTGGGTTGTCATTCATTTTGATGCCTCAAAGGCTGATTGAGTCAATGTCGAATCACCACCGGATTGACCATCAACCCGGTGGCGACCTGCCAATTTGGCGCTGCCGCCGTATTCGGCCCAGAACCGGTTTTGGTACTGCATCATTTGCATGCGGTTTTGTACCGCGGCCAGATCAGCAGGCACCGGCAAGTCGTTCGGGAACAAATCCAGCACGAAGATCGGCAAGGTTTTAATTTCATCTTCGTCCAGCATATTGAACAAAGCATCAAAGTGATCAGGCTTGATGGTAGGCCTTACTTAAGACCGCTTCGTGACAGACGGTGAGGGTGGCCGCAAATTAAACCAACCGGTTAACTGGTCAATCCAAATAGGTTTGGTGGGGTAAATGGAATGTGCCATCATTTTCGTGGATCGGCAGGTTCAAGACCGCTCCAGGATGGTGAGATTTTTCCTTGATACAAGGTGAAGTTGCCCAAGCCATGTTGCTCAAACAAATCGAGAAAGGCAATGATTTTATCTTGTTGATCAAGCGGATAATGGCTGAACTCTTTGGTAAATTGCTTCTTGAGTGACCATGTGTAAGCTATTGCGCTGCATTATTTTGCGTGTTGAAGGATAAATTGACGTTTGGCTTCGCTACTCAGGCCACTTGGGGCTGTGATGGTTTCTGAGGCGAGGGAGGGAGTAAGACGTGCAATATCAATTTTGACCGATGAGTCAGTTGGCTTGCTCACGTCAGCCCGAGTTGATGGCAGTCTGGGTGCGGTGGCGATAAGTGCAGACATTTTTGTGACTCCGGATCTGGTTGACGCATTTGGGCTAAGTTAGCAGAAATGGCGGGTAGTGGGAAGCCTTAAACCGGCCTTTTTTCAGATGCAATTTTTCCATTAATTCGCTATTTTTATCATCGCTTTGGGATTCTTGTGTTTCCTGATTTGAGTATTGCGTCATGCCAGCCGCTTGCTCATCGGCACACAATCGAGCACAATCCCGCGCGGTGAATGGTATTGCGATACGGTATCGCCCACAAAGCCACGGCGGCGGTAAAACGCGGCGGCGTTGAGCGTGGCGTTCAGGTGTAATTGCGGCACGCTTGCCGTGCGCGCCAGGTTTTCCAGAAAATCCATCATTTGCGCGCCATAACCTTGGCGGAAATGGCCGTGCGCGACAAAAATGGCATCGATTTGGCCGTCCTGCAAATTCACCATGCCGGAGGCAACGATGGTGCCAGCCGATTCGATCAAATAAAAATGCTCTGCCACCAGGGCGCTAAAACCGGCGCTGACGCTGCCTGCGGTCCAGATCTGCAACAGATCCGCCGGGTAATGCGCGGCGCATTGGCTGCGAATGGCGTCGATGCGCAAATCCCACAGCGCGGGCGCGTCCTGAAGTTGAGCTTTGCGCAGTAGCATCATGGTTCAATAATAAAGCCGGAAGTAGCGCGCCAGACAGGCAACAATGGTGCCAAATGCCATACCCGTACCGAAAATAATAACGCGCCGTATCGCGTTTTGGTCGTGTATTTTATGTGCGGGTACTTGAGCGTGATTTGTCATGATGTGGAGGTTGTTGGGCGCCAAACGGCCCATAGTAATAGGTTTGTTGGCACTTGGCAATGTGCCGGGAATTTTACTTGGACTGCCTGCAGTGGCTTGTATCAAGCTGCAAGTTTTCTATCTTGATAGTCAAAACCTTGATTTAAATCCATGTGGAAATATTGTTGTAATAATGATGCAAAATTTAAAAGTACAATTTTTTGAAAAATCGATGATTCACTTAAACTGTTTTGGTTCTGTGCTGCAAAAAATTCCTTTGAATTGCATCTGTTTTGTTTTTTTGTGCCTGCGTAGAATGTCGTCTATCGGAGCGAGCAATGACTCGTATCCCGAATAACAAAACGATGGCATGACCTGGCCCCCAAGAACCCCAAAACCCGGGTCAGACCATCGAACATGGCGGCATGAATGGTTCATGTCAGTCCAACATTTCACACAGGTGATCATAATGAAAAAACTTTGCAACTTGCTTTCTACCATCGTACTCGCCAGCAGCGCATTGCTGGGTGCATCAAGCTTCGCTGCAGAATTTCCGCTGCGCAGTGATGATTTGAATTTGAACCATCGCTATAGTACCGGTAACCATGGTGCCGGTTATTTGCAAACCCTGGCCAAAGACATCGGTGCAGTACGCCGTACTTCCAGCGGCACCTGGAGTCCCCTGGTATCCGACAACGCCGATAGTACCGTCAATTCCAACCATCTGATCTATGGCCGTCCGATTCATGCCATGGTTTCCGGTACCGTGGTAGGTTGCTGGCGTAATGCACCGGATAACGCCAAAGCCGGTACCAAAGATCAGGACGTACTGGACTTTTACATTGGTGTCGCAGGCAACCATGTCTGGATTCTGGCCGATGATGGCACCTACGCGCTGCATGCGCATGCCATTCCCGGCACGATTCCTTCCAGCATCTGCCCCAACAATGCCATCAAATTCACCACACCAAGCTCGACTGGCTGGATTGCACCGGAAGCCGTGGTCAAAAACGGGGTGCGCATCACCGCCGGGCAGGTGATTGGTTTGGCCGGTAACAGCGGCAATTCCACTGGCCCGCACCTGCATGTGCATATGGCAAAAAACGCGACGGCGGTAGACATGCATTTTGATCACGGTGCTACCACCCCCAATACCAATAACAATGCGCCAGTTGGTGGCCCCTGGACCCTGTTGAAAGGCAGCGCTTTGCCGACCGGAAAAATCCTGGTGTGGCCACAGCATTCCACCGCCTACTGGACTGTTAACAACATCGCCGATGAATACTTCCAGGGCTGGTTCAATCACATGGTTGATTCGGGTGAAATGCCGGAAAACATGCCTTGCACCAATAACGGTCAAATCTACAATACCGACTGGGTGCCCAGCAAGGGCGCATGGGTGGCAAATCACGGTATGACGGCAAGCGACTTCACCGTCAAAAACGCAACGTATAGCGCGCAAGGTTACGCCTTGTACAAATGGTGGTATTGCGATTCGTATCGCTCGGCCATCTGGCGCAAGTAATCCCGCTCCGGCCGGGTTGCCGTAGAGCGTAAGCAATAAAAAGCCCCACGCGGCCAAAACCGGGTGGGGCAAAAATAGAAGAATACCAACTACACTAACTTACGCATACTACTTGCTACTTGCTACTTCAGAACTTGCATCAAGGTACGCAGGTTACGCCTACTGCGGTAAATGCAGCCTTGACATCCGCCACCGGATAGCCACGGTTGGTTGCTGCTTGTTGTACGCCGCAAGCACCTTTGTTGAAGGTGGTGCTGGCGGTCCAGTACAAGCGGTTGGCATCGGCCATCACCTGGAACGCCTTGGAGGTATTCCAACCCGCCTTGGTTGCCAATGTATAGAAGGCTTTGTTGTACACGCCGCTGGAATAATGCACGTCCATGCCGGTGACAAATTTGGAAGCGTTATCAATCGAACGGCCATCCTTGGTCGGGGTTGCCATGTAACGCAGTGCAACACCGTTTTTGAAGATTTCCGAACCTACCAGGAAATCGTTCTTGCCACGGCTGAAGTATTCCGCTGCTTCACCTGCCATGTCCGAAAAAGCTTCGTTGATACCGCCGGATTGGCCGGAATAAGTCAGATTCGAGTTTTGCTGTGTGAAGCCATGGCTGACTTCATGTGCTGCCACGTCCAGCGAAACCAGCGGGTAGAAGGTAGTGGCACCATCGCCAAAGTACATTGCGCTGC
>JBDLSU010000822.1:0-4666 GCA_039799405.1 Pseudomonadota bacterium
AATAATCAGGGGCAGGATTCCCCCAATAGCAGCGGCCTGACCTTTGTTCAAAACAAGGTCACCATCACCGACGCCAGCTTTACCAGCAAAACCGTGGCTGGCAGCATTGCCACCGTTGCCATTAACGGTTTTGCTGACGTGACCATTCAGGGCAGCGGCCTGAGCAACCTGGGCCTGAGCGATGGCACCGGCAATGTAAAAATTGATTTGGGCAGCCTGACCAATCAACCCAACAATAAAACGCTGGACTTAACCTTAAAAGGCGTCACTGCCGGGTTTGACTTGTCCAATGCCTACACCACAGTCAACCTCAATACCGGCAGCGGCACCAGCAACCCGGTGTTTCTGAGCAGCTTGCAAGACAGCGCCCTGACCACCCTCAATATCAGTGGCGCAGAAAATATCAGCCTGCCCAATCTGAGCGGTGCCAGTTCATTACGCACCCTTGATTACACTGGCACAGGCACGATCACCGCCAATACCAGCAATGTGTCGGTCGCCAACATCAATGCCAAAAATGCGGCCTCGGCAACCATTACCATGGACGCCTCCAAAACCTCGTATCAGGGCGGTGCAGGCCAGGACAATATTATTCTCACCGGTGGCATACCGAGTCAGGTTATTGCACTGGGCGACGGAAATGATTCGCTCGATATCAGCGCGATTGCGGTTCCCAGCGGCGGCATTGACGCTGGCGACGGATTTGATAGCCTGATCGCCAGCAGCGAACAGCTTGGCTCGCTATCATCTACCAATGGCATTTTGAGTGGTTTTGAATCCCTGACAATCAGCGGTGCCCTGACCGGACAAACGCTGGATGCATCCCGCCTGGGTGCCATCAAAAACGTCACGCTTGCGCAAGGCGGCAGTTACAACATTACCAATCTCGCCAACTTCAGCAACATTCAGCTTTCACAACCAGGCGTTAAATATTCGTTTAGCGAAGTACCCCATGTGGAAGGCCGCTTCAATACCATTAGCCTGAGCTTGATCAATAGCACGACTGGCCCGGTCGATTTTGCTTCTACCGGCGTATCGCTGGAAAATGTCGAGAAAGCGACCATCACCCTGACCCACACATCGGGTACTCCGTCAACACTATTTGACTCACTGGAGCTATCTGGCAAAAGTCTGGCCGCGCTCAATCTGGTTAGCAATAACGGCATCAATCTGACAGAAACCAGCGATGCCCTGACCTTTGTTGATGGTTCAAAAATTTCGGCTGGCGGATTGAACTTCACTGGTGGCAAAGGGATTTTGTATGTCACCGGGAGCCAGGTTGCCGGCAGCACCAATAACATCGGCTTGAGCTCGGCAACCAATAGCATTACCTATGTTGGCGGCGCAGGCAACGATAATATTGTCGTCAATAAAAAGAACAATATAGTTACTGTTGGCACGGGTAGCGACAGCGTAACGATTACCGAACAAGGAGTTTTCCTGAGCAATTTCACCACCATCACAGACCCCCATCCTGGTTTGACCATCAATATGCTCGATACCGGCACCGAACGATTCGACCGCAATCAAGTGATATTAAGTGCCAGCGCCACATTTAACGATTATGCCAATGCTACGGTGGTACAGATCAGTTCACAAGATAGCAATGGGGCATTTGGCTGGTTCCAGTTCGGCGGATCAACGTATTTGGTCGAAGCAAGGCAAGCAACCGGACAATATTTCTTTCAGGGCTATGACGCCATTATCAAACTCACCGGACTGGTTGATCTGAGCAATGCCTTGTTCAACAATACCCATAGTCTGACGCTGGTATAAGGAAACCTGCCCCCGGCGAACCAGTTCTCTCGTGGCCGGATGCACTGGCAGACTGCGATTACCAGATCTGCCAGCACAGTCCCGGCTTCAGGGTATTGCGGCTGTCGCTGCGCCATCAGCGACCAAAGCGGCAGAGCGTGCCTGCTCAGGCTGGTTTTGTTGTAGCCATGCCTGGGTAGTCCCGAGTAACCAGCCGCGAAACGCACTCAGCACCGCCAGATTGGCATGTTCCTGCGGATACACCAGGTAATACGCAGTCTGCCCCGGCAGACTGTGTGCCAGCGGCTGCACCAGTATACCCACCTGCAGTTGCGTATGCACCATATAGCGCGGCACCAGCGCCACGCCCAGCCCGGCACAGGCGGCTTCAATCAACATCGAAAACAATTCATAACGCACCCCGGTAACGGCGCAAATATCATTCGGATAGCCGTGCAGTTCAAACCAGTGACGCCAGTCTTCCAGCCGGCTCAATAAATGCATCAGCGGCAATTTGCCCAGATCATCCATGCCGATATCTTGCACCCGGCCGCAATATTGCTGTAGCAAAGCCGGGCTGCACACCACAATCGCATCGTCTTCCGGAATCAGATAATCGCCCACCGTGCCCGGCCACGGTGCCTTACCGGAATGGATTGCAGCCTGATGCAAGGATTCCTGAAATAAAAATGCGCTGGTTTTGGCCGACAGGTTGACGGTAATATCCGGCCGCACCTGCTTGAACTGCGCCAGCCGTGGAATCAACCACTGGGTAGCAAAAGTCGGAATCACCGCCAATTCCAGCACCCCGGCCCCGTTTTTATTGCCCATCAATTCCAAGGTATCGCGCTCAATTTTATCCAGATGAACCCGAATTTTCTCCGCATAATCGCGCCCGGCTGGCGTCAAAATCACCCGGCGTTTGACCCGGGCGAATAGCTCCATGCCCAGCCATTGTTCCAGATTGGCGATCTGACGGCACACTGCCCCTTGCGTCAGCGCCAGTTCATCAGCGGCGCGGGTAAAGCTCTGGCTGCGTGCCGCTGCCTCAAATACCTGCAAGGCATTCAATCCCGGGATTTTTCTACGCATTGTTCCATTTCCTCACTAAGTACTGAATTTATTTCGTTTGCGCAACACCATAAACACAGGCACAATACGCCTTGTGAACTGTTATCCACCGAAAAAACCGCGATTAATCATTAAAGGAGTCTTATGAACGCCAATATTCAAGCCTTATTGACGACACACCTGGGCCGCCAGCAAGCCATGGACTTGTTGAGTTTAATGCATATTTCGCCGAAATTTCGCTTGTGGGAAGAAGGCCGCGTGTCGCGTGCCGAATTGGCGCAGACTTTGAATATGGTGTTGTTCGCAGGCATCCTGGAACGCGTGCCGACCGGCAAAGCTTACACCCTGGACGTGGCCGCCAACAAGGGCAAAGTGATGCTTGACCACGGCGCGCTGCGCACCGTGCGCTGGTTTGGTATCGGCAATTTGCCCCCCGGCGAAGCCGCCTTCACCCGCATCCTGAAGCCGCTCGGTTTCCGCCTCAATGGCGTGTTTCCGCTGACCAAACTCAACATGACTGGCCGTTCGTATCTGCACATGGATGACCCGGAGCAAATCTCGCAGTTTTTTGTCAGCGAACTGCATCCGGAGCGTTTTTCCAAAGAATTTCAGCAAGCGGTGACCAATGTCCTGGGCAGCTCCATCGATCCATTGACCCCGAAAGCCGTTACACTGTTGAACGAACTGGAACGTGATGGCAGTTTGCCCCTGAGCCTGGCGCAAGAATTATTGCCGGTCTTAGCAGCCTGCTTTGGCCGTCAACACGCTACCCCAAGCCTGGCCGACTATGAAGTGTTGTTGAAAGAATCGGCCGAAATGGCCTGGATTGCAACCGAAGGCAATGTGTTCAACCATGCGACTGACCGGGTTGACGATGTATTTACCCTGACCGAAGCGCAAAAGCAACTGGGCCGCCCGATCAAGCCGAATGTGGAAGTATCCGGTTCCGGCCGGGTCAAGCAAACCGCCTTCAAGGCCGATATGGTGCAGCGTCAGTTTATCGATGCCGAAGGCAAGCTGGTGCAGCGCACGGTGCCGGGGTCGTTTTATGAATTTATCACCCGTGACAGCCAGGTCATTAACGGCAAGAGCGTGATTGATCTGGGTTTTGATACCAGCAATGCGCAAGGCATTTTCAAGATGACGGCCAACGCGGGCATGTAAGGCCGCAACCGGAAGCAAAGAGCAAACAGCGGCAGCAATATCGGCAATCAACCATGGGCACGGCGCACCGTGCCCCGATGATACGGAGCGCAATATGGATCAGGCACACAACACCCCCCTTTTGAGCGCCCTGGCCGCCATCGTGGGCGAGCGCGGTTACCTGGATGCCCCAGCCGATTGCGCCCGCTTTACCAGCGGCGCGCGCTACGGCGAAGGCAAAACCCTGGCAGTATTGCGCCCGGACAGCCATGAACAAGTCCAGCAAATCGTAGCGCAATGTGCCGCACACCAGCAGCCGCTGGTACTGCAAGGTGCCAATACCGGCCTGGTAGCGGCCAGCACGCCGGACGCCAGTGGCCGCTACATCGTGCTCAGTCTGGAACGCCTGCGCCAGCATATTGAGATTGATATCGATAACCGTTCGGTGGTGGTGGATGCCGGTGTGACGCTGCAAGAACTCAACGACGCACTACTGCCGCATGGCCTGTTTTTCCCGATTGACCTGGGTGCCAACCCCTCCATCGGCGGCATGATCGCCGCCAACACCGGCGGCGCGCGCCTGATCAAATATGGCGATGTGCGCCACAACCTGCTCGGCTTGCGCGCGGTATTGCTCAACCCCGCCGGGCAAGAACTGGATATGCAGTCCAGCCTGCGCAAAAACAATACCGGGCCG
>JBDLSU010000823.1:0-3164 GCA_039799405.1 Pseudomonadota bacterium
ATCGCTTTTAGTCATTAAGGTATCGACGCCCCCACCAGTTCCGCAGGGTAGATTAGTGGGTTTTGAACACCAGATTGGGAGCGCCGGGCCTTCAGAATCAGAAATTGTCGTCATAACGCCACCAATGATGCCACCTCCGCCTCCCAAGATTTGGGTAACGCAGCCACCGATGATGCCACCTCAGCCGCCTAAATAATGAATATCACGGCATCGTAATGGGTGCCGTTTCTTTTGAGAATAAGCAATGCTGCCAACGATTACAACTGAAGTTATCGCACGATCCATGCTGTGGTTTTTCTTGGTTTGTGTCGAATTGATCGCGATTACTTTTGTCCCATCAGCACCTAGAAACCATTTATATTACGTCACGACGATTGCCATCGCCAGCACCATTACTGTGATTGCACTCACCCGCTTCGGCAATTTTGGCCTGAGTAGGGATTTTGCCGAACTTTGCCTTTACGACACCTTGTGCCAATGCACGGGCTTGCTTTTCTACTTTTTAAAAATCCAGCCAACGATATTTATTGTAGTGACCAATTCCATCGTCTTGCTCAAAATTGTAAGGCTGCTTTGGCCGGTAAAAAGTGTGGGTGGTGCCCAAATGGCGACATGGCCTGTGTTCGGGCTAATGGGCCTTTACCGCTGGATCAGGGGCAGATCACAACCAAGCGGCACAACGGTAAAAAATGACGCATGGGCCTATGTCGCTATTTTTCTGACCGTGCTGTTAAGCTATGTACTCCTCAAGTACAGTCTTTTAGCCCACCTTGATACGATCCTCGAAAGCCTCACCATCATCGTCATCGCCCTCTTCTTCAAACCCTTCATGTCCCACCTGATCACCCAGGAAGCCGCCCACCGCACCGCCGAAGCCCAGGCGCGCAGCCGCGCGGAAAAGAACATGCTGATGCGCGACGCTGCGCACGACGTGTCGCACCTGCTGGCACCGCTGACGGTACAAATTCAAATGCTGGCCGCCACCAGCGACCCGGCCCAGCGCACCGCCCTGCGTGATAACCTGACCGCCCACATCGCCCAAATTACCGCCACCGCCATCGATACCATCCACATCGGCAAGCTCGATACGCCAACCGAACCGTTGGCCCTGGCACCGCTGGCCGTGGCCGACCTGCAAGCGCGCATCGCCATCGAGTTTGGCTTGTTCACACAGACCCGTGGCATGCAACTGCACACCCGCATCCGCCCGGCGCACGATAAGCTGACCGTGCTGTCGGCCCCCAATCTGCTGGAGCGGATTTTGATTAATCTGGTCAGCAACGCCATTTACCATAGCAATGGCAGCCACGTCACCGTATCTTTTCGCCGCCACGGCCAGCGTTGCCGGATTGCGGTGTTTGATAACGGCAACGGCACTTTTGACGGTTTTGGCCCCAACGGCCAGGCCAATATTGATGCCTTGTGCGAGCGCGCACGGGAGAAAAATCAGGGTGGGTTTGGTGGTATCGGTAATGGTCTGGGCATCAGTAATACCCAGCGCCTGTGCGGCGCACTGGGTGCCAGGCTGAAACTGCGCTCGCGCAGGCAGGCGGGTTCGGTGTTTTACTTTACGGTGCCGCTGGCGCAATAGGGTTCGCCTGAATATGCGCCCTCATGCCGGGTCGATCACTTTCTGCAACTTGGATTGATCTATTTTGGCCCTGCTCCCGGGCTTGCCAAGAGTGTAACGGTATCTTTTGACGTGAAAAATACACGCCAGGCTGGTGTCGCAAAGTGCCCATGCTACGATGATTTCCCCCACACCCGCAACACTTCCTTTTAAAAGGCGCGATGATGAGCACCAATACTCCACCATCTGTACCACCACTCGGCCCACTTGCCGCATTTACCGGCACCTGGAGTGGCCCCGGTTTTAACACCATTTTTCGCCCAAATAGTTCGGTGACGCCCACCCAGTTTCCGAATAACCCGACCGAAGGCCCAACGGATAATGTTTTACAGTTAAACATCACACAGGAAACCTTAACCTTCTCCGCCGCCCTCGGTTCGGTGCCCAATCGGGCATTTTTGCCGGGTCAGGCCGATATTTTCCTCAATGGCGTGCCGTATGCGCAATCGGTGTTTGATGTGACCGATCCTGCCGTGCCACCATCGTCGATTCATTTTGAACCGGGCCTGTGGGTGATTGTGCCGCCAACGGTCAACCCGCCGGAATCGCAAGGTACGGTGGTGCGCATGGGGTCGATTCCGCATGGCACGACCATCGAGGCACAGGGCACGTTTGCCACCTTCCCGGGTGGGCCACAAATTGATCCGGTCAACATTACCCCGTTTCCGATTGGTCAGCCCAATCAGCCGATCCCTTTCCCCAGCCAGCAGGCCAATTTGAACAACACTCTGCGCATTCCACAAGTGTTGCCGCCCACCATTACCCAGGACATGCTGAACAACCCGAATTCGGTGTTGACGGAGGCAATAGCCGGGCAAAATATTATTAGCACCACGGTGCTGAATATTTCCACCGTGGCAGCGCCACCGCTGGCTGGTGGTGGCACCGATAATATTTTGTTCTTGCAAGGCAGCGGTGGCTCTGCGCCCAGCGGCCCGAATGCCAATGCGGTGCAAATGACGGCGGTGTTCTGGATTGAAACGGTACAACGCAAGGATGGTTCAACCTTTACCCAGATTCAATATACCCAAACCGTGTTCCTGAACTTTAATGGTTTGACCTGGCCGCATGTGTCGGTGGCAACGCTGACGCAGACGGCACCGTAAGCAGCACGTTTTGCGCGCCCGCCCCCGGCGGCTGGCGCGCCATGTCGGCAGGACGGAGCCAAGCAGCGCCGCATTTTCCGGTCATTGCGTTGCGGATGCGCGCAAACGCCTGCGGCCGCCCTCAATTTGTTACGGTAACATTTGAGCCGAAAAAACGACATCGCCAAAAATCAGGATCATCACCATGCTAGGATCAATTTATGTTTCCTGATGGTATTTTCTGCGGTCAGCGTACTGCATGAGGCCACCTGGGACGTTTTAAGCCACTAGCACCAAATCCTCCTTGGCTAAGATGACGGGGGCTACCAAGCCGCCGTCATTCTTTTTATGCAAAAATGATTTGCGCCAGGGTTCTGGCGGTATACACCCTGTCATGCCGTATCAGACCGGTACGTATTCCATACCATTTTGAATGACGCCAATCACCT
>JBDLSU010000824.1:0-3624 GCA_039799405.1 Pseudomonadota bacterium
GTGCGTGCCAGCACCCTCGCTCACGGGCGACCACACTAGCACGAACACGGCGCGTGTGCGCATGAACAGCGCGTGGGTGCTGTGGTATATGTCCTGACCACCAAAGTCCCATACATGCCATTCGCCTTGCGGGTGGGTAATGGTTTGCACTTGCACACCGTGAGTGGAGGGGATACTTGAGTCGAATTCCAGACTACGCAAGCGGCGGCAGAGCTGGGTTTTGCCGACTGTGCCGTTGCCAAGCAGCATTAATTTAGCGCTGGCGATGGGTGCAGAGCCAGATTCCAGGTCGCGCAGGTGGGCGCGTAGCCGGGGCAGGCAGTTGTCGTAGTGACTTTGGGACAGAACTTCAGGAGGGAATTGTGGGATGGTCGTGTAGTAGGCTTTCAGATCTTTAAGACCCAGACGCGAGATCAACGCAGGGGGAAAGTGTTGAATCTGACAAAGGGAAATATCAAGTTTTTCCAGTGTAGACAGAGTGGCGAGCGGCGCGAGGTCGCTCACTTGGGTTTGTGTAAAAGAGAGCGATTGCAGTGAGGTCAGTGTGGAAAGCGGCGCAAGATCACTCACGTGACTATCGGCACAAGAGAGCCATTGCAGCGCGGTCAGAGTGGCGAGTGGCGAAAGGTCACTCACTTGGGTATGTGCAAAAAAGAGTGATTGCAGTGCGGTCAGGGCGGCGAGTGGCGAAAGGTCGCTCACTTAGGTGGCGCGACAATCGAGCGATTGTAGCTCGGTCAGGGTTGCGAGCGGCACAAGATCAGCAATGGCGGTTCTTCTGATGTTCAGTTCCTTCAAATTCGTCAACCGGGTAATTTCAACTGGTATGGCAGCCAAGTGTTGTAATCCAGATAAATCAAGATATTTAGAACCTGTGTCTTGCGCCAGCCCAATACGCGCCATGGCCTCAGCAAAACACTCTTCCGCACTTGCTTCCCACCAGTTGATTTCTTCGTCCATCACCACCACCCACCCGGTCAAACTCTGATTTTGCCACAAAAGAACATCCAATAAGCACGGCAAACTACCATCAGCGCAAGTATTAAATGGAAAGGTGATTCCGCCTTCTATTCTTTTGGCTGGTTTTGCCAGCAACTGCAAGCAGGTGCGCGCCACCACGCTACACGACGCACGCTTGCCATGTTGTACAAGTTGTCGTACCATAGCCAAATCAAACTGGCGTCCTGCATCGTACCGCATCACCCCAATCGTTTTCCCCACTCATTGTGTGAGCCATCATGAATATCTTAACCTTCAGCGAAGCCCGTGCAGGCTTGAAAACCGTCATGGATCAAGTCTGCCAAGACCATTCCCCCGCAGTCATCACCCGTGTCAACGGCGAACATGTCGTCATGCTGTCCTTGGCCGACTATAACAGCATGGAAGAAACCATGTACTTGCTCAGTTCAGCCAAAAACGCCAACCGCCTGATGGAATCGATTACGCAATTGCGTGACGGTAAAGCCAAACAACGGGAGCTGATTCGCCATGAAGAACAAGAAGACAGAGAACAAGCAGCAAGCGAAGCGTGATTGCATCAACTGGACGCCGCATGCCTGGGATGACTATGTTTTCTGGCAGACCGAAGATCAGCAAATCGCCAAGCAAATCAATAACTTGATCGATGAATGTCGTCGCGATCCGTTTCGCGGGACGGGCAAACCCGAGCCGCTGAGTGGCAATTTGACCGGATACTGGTCAAGACGGATTAACCGCGAGCATCGCCTGGTTTATTTGCCGGATGAGGGAAATCTGTACATTGTCGCGTGTCGATTTCATTATGATAACCTTTGACAAAGTTCACTCCTGCAACCCCACCCAAATCTGCTCCAACAACCCATCAAACTGCGTATCCTGCGGCTCCAACCGATTCAACGCCAGATGCGCCCGTTGCGCGTCCAGCAGTTCGTGGCCGCCCAGTTTCAGGCAGGCGTGCAGCGGTTCTTTGGCGGCGTGTTGTTCGTCGCTCAGGAACAGGCAATACGCCAGGTTGCCGCAGACTGAGGCGCGGTCGTATTGGTCTGATCTGATCAGGGCGCTTTCTTCCGGTACGCATTGGCTGAGTGCGCGTTCCAGTGCGGCGGCGGCGGCTTTCAGGTGTTGGTGTTTTAGCGCCCGTTCATTCCAGTTGGCCTTGGCCAGGCGGATTTGCTGTACCCCCAGGTGGTTTAACGCGCGGACCAGGTGGCTGCGCATGGCGGGGGTGTATTCCGGGCTGAAGCGGCGTGCCACGTCGTCATAGACCGCGATTTCATCTTCGATTTTGCCTTGTTTGCCCAGTTTATAACCCTTGTTGAACAAACCTTTGGCAACTTGCTCGCGCACTTGCGGGGCGCTGTCTTCGCCGAAGCGGTAATCCAGATAGCCATATACCGCAATCGCCTGATTGAACTGGCCCAGTTCGCCCAGGCTGATGCCTTTGTTGAACAAACCGGTTGCCACTTGTTCGCGCACCGCGTCGGATGGGTCTTGCGAAAAGCGTTCGTCGATCTGGTCGTAGGTGGCGTTGGCTTCGTCGTAGCGGTGCAGCGCATCGAGCGTGAAGGCGCGTGCCATCAGGTATTTGACTTGATCCACCGATGGCGCATTGGTCGCATGCACCAGTGCGGCTTCAAACGAATCAAGCGCGGCTTGCAGATTGCCGCTGTGGTACAGCGAAGCCCCACGGATATAGTGCTCGTCCGGGGTAAAGTCTTTTTCCGGTTTGGATTTCAGACTTTCATTGGCGCGATGCACAAATGCGGATGATTGGGTATCGATCTGGTTGACTTCCAGCCCCGGTTGTTCCTTGGCTTTGGATACCCGCATGAAGGCTTGCGCTTCGGCGGTGGCATCCTGCATGACTTTGGAAGCGGTTTGCGCGTCGCTGAGTACTTTGTCGTGGTGGCTGGCAATGCTTTCTTGCGCTGCTTCGGCCTTGGCCAGCAGTACTTCAATTTCCTGTTCCAGATGATCGGTTTTTTCGGCGAACCATTTCTTTGCCACGCCGCGTGCTTCGCGCTTGGCGCGGTTGCCGGTGCTGACATAGGTGGCAAAGGTGCCGACGAACACCAGCAAGGTACTGATGATGGCACCAATTGCCACCAGATTGCCGACCCAGGTGGTATGCGTGCTTTGGCTACTGAGCAAGTTGCTGAAATCGTACATGCGGCTGTCAATCCCGCCCCGGGTAAATTCCAGCTTGGCTGCCATGATTTCAACCGCGTTTTTTTGCGCTTGCAGATCGTTTTCCAGCGCTTGCAGCCTTTCTTGCAGTTGCTCGATCCGGGCTTGTTGTTCGCTGCTGGTGAGGGTGGTGGCGGCTTTGGCCGGGCCATCAGGTGCCGCCACAGCCCAGGCCGGCAGTAGTATCAGTAACAGGAAAAAACGGATACGCCAGAACGGAAAAGTCATGTGATACGCTCCAATGGGGGTGTGCTGAAAGGTCGGCTGCCAGCGTTGCTTGTTGCAAAGTATTGACCAGCGCCCAATTCAAGTCAAGTATTGCGCGTTACCGGGCCAGTATCAGGCCCTGCGCGGATTGGCGCTTTCCGAATTGACGCCATCGATAATTTGAGTGATACTTTTTACCGTGTTGGTCACTTTCCTTGTTGGTAACCCAGAGGTTGCAATGGCGATATTTAA
>JBDLSU010000825.1:0-2786 GCA_039799405.1 Pseudomonadota bacterium
CATTGATGCAACCCAGTGCGGCGGCAAGGAAAATTGCCATAGTCCCTCGCACGAAGGGGGTACCCGCTGCATGACGCATGAATTGTGGTCTACCCTGAATGCCAAAATGGTCGATTATCTGGATTCGGTATCGCTGCAGGATCTGGTTGACCAGCAACGTGCCAAACAGCATGCTGATCAAAATGTGGTGCTGGTACACCGCAATCAGGCCGTGGCCTGAACTGATCCGGTGGCACCGGGCGCATTATGCCCACGATATTTGCCTGAAGACGAATTGATAAAGATTTGATGACTGATTGGAACCCCAAATGAATGCCCCGTTGGACAAGAAGATGGAACAAAACCTGCTGCAAACTGCGCCGCATTTTCCGATTTACATGGATTATTCGGCCACCACGCCAATTGATCCGCGTGTGGCCGACAAAATGATTCCCTATTTGCGCGAACAGTTTGGTAACCCCGCTTCACGCAGCCATATGTATGGCTGGAATGCCGAGCAGGCAGTGGAACTGGCGCGTGAGCAAGTGGCGGCGCTGGTGAATGCCGATCCGCGTGAAATCGTCTGGACTTCCGGCGCTACCGAAAGCAATAACCTCGCCATCAAGGGCGCAGCGCAATTCTACAAAACCAAGGGTAAACACATCATTACCGTCAAAACCGAGCACAAGGCGGTGCTGGACGTGGTGCGTGAGCTGGAACGCCAGGGTTTTGAAGCCACTTATCTGCAACCACAGGCCGATGGCCTGATCACCATCGAACAATTACAGGAAGCACTACGCCCGGACACGATTCTGGTCTCGGTGATGATGGTTAATAACGAAATTGGCGTGATCCAGCCGATTGCCGAAATCGGCGAACTGTGCCGCAGCAAAGGCATTATTTTCCATTGCGACGCGGCCCAAGCCACCGGCAAGGTGGAAATCGATTTATCGGTGTTAAAAGTCGATTTGATGACCTTTACCGCACACAAAACCTATGGCCCGAAAGGTATTGGTGCCTTGTACGTGCGGCGCAAACCACGGGTGCGGCTGGAAGCACAAATGCATGGCGGCGGACATGAGCGTGGCATGCGCTCCGGCACCCTGGCGACCCACCAGATTGCAGGTATGGGCGAAGCCTTCCGCATTGCCAAGGAAGAAATGGCGACCGAAGTGGTGCGTATTCGCGCCTTGCGTGACCGTCTGGCCAAGGGGCTGATGGAAATGGAAGAAGTGTATATGAATGGCGACCTGGACAAGCGGGTGCCGCATAATCTGAACGTCAGCTTCAATTATGTTGAAGGCGAATCCTTGATCATGGCGATCAAGGAACTGGCAGTCTCGTCCGGTTCGGCCTGTACTTCGGCCAGCCTGGAACCATCCTACATTTTGCGCGCCCTGGGCCGCAGTGATGAACTGGCGCATAGCTCGATCCGCTTCACCATCGGGCGCTTTACCACGGAAGAAGAAATCGATTTTGCCATCAATCTGGTCAAGACCAAGGTGGAAAAATTGCGTTTGCTGTCGCCTTTGTGGGATATGTATAAAGACGGTATCGACATCAGTGCGATCCAGTGGGCAGCGCACTAAACTCATTGCAATGGTTTGATTGCAGCGTATCAAGTTGTAGCATCTAGAACAGGAGCAGCAAAATGGCTTACTCAGAAAAAGTGTTGGATCACTATGAAAACCCACGCAATGTCGGCGCTTTCGAGAAAGGTGATGAAACCGTCGGCACCGGCATGGTTGGCGCACCGGCTTGTGGTGACGTGATGAAATTGCAAATCAAGGTCGGTGCCGATGGTTTGATCGAAGACGCCAAATTCAAAACCTATGGCTGCGGCTCGGCGATTGCTTCCAGTTCGCTGGTAACCGAATGGGTCAAGGGCAAAACTCTGGATCAGGCCTTGGCGATCAAAAACACCCAGATCGCCGAAGAACTGGCGCTGCCACCAGTCAAAATCCATTGTTCGATTCTGGCCGAAGATGCCATCAAGGCGGCGGTGCAAGATTACAAAGCCCGCCACACTGCAGCTTGAATGCAGTTTGATTGATCGCTTTCGATTGAGTGAGGAAACCATGACCGTAACATTGACTGAAAAAGCCGCCAACCACATTACGCGCTATCTGGAACGGCGCGGCAAGGGCATCGGTTTGCGCTTTGGCGTGCGCACTACCGGTTGTTCCGGTCTGGCTTACAAGCTGGAATATGTGGACGAAGCCAATAGCGAAGACAATGTGTTTGAATCGCACGGTGTCAAGCTGTTTGTCGATCCGAAAAGTCTGCCTTACATTGATGGCACCGAGCTTGATTTTGGCCGTGAAGGCTTGAATGAAGGGTTTAAATTCAACAATCCCAACGTCAAGGATGAATGCGGCTGCGGCGAGAGTTTCCGCATCTGATCCGTATTTGGCTGCTGTGGTTGATGTTGCAACCCCGGGTGGTTGCCACACCAGCCAAAGCAGGTCGAATTCAGCCGATTTCAGTCAATTCCAGCCGAGTTTAGCCAATCCCAGCGAGAGCCAGTTTAGCCATCCATGCAAAATCATTTTGACTTGTTCCAGTTGCCAGTGCAGTTTGCGCTCGACCTGAGCGCACTTGATAGCGCTTTTCGCGAAGTGCAAGGGCAAGTTCATCCGGACAAGTTTGTTCAGGCCAGCGCAGCCGAACAAAGGGTGGCGATGCAATGGGCCACGCGCGCCAATGAAGCCTATCAAACCCTGAAAAACCCCTTGCAGCGGGCGCGCTATTTGTGCGAACTGCACGGCCAGGATTTGCAGGTGGAATCAAATACCGCGATGCCAATG
>JBDLSU010000826.1:0-4626 GCA_039799405.1 Pseudomonadota bacterium
GTTCAGGCGGCTCATCAGCTTGGCTATAAAGTGGTGTTGCTGGCACCGGAATCCCATTGCCCGGCCAGTAAGTGGGCTGACCGCCATATCTGTGCGGAATATGACGACCCGCTGGCGCTGGCAGAACTGGCGGATCTGGCGCTGGCGGTGACGACCGAATTTGAAAGCGTACCGGCCCCCAGCCTGGCGTTTTTGGCTGAACGTACCTGGGTCGCGCCTGGCGCGCAGTGTCTGGCGATTGCCCAGAACCGGATTCAGGAAAAATCCTTCTTTGCTTTCCAGGCGGTGCAAAGCGGCGTGGCACCGGTGCCATGGTGGGGCTTGCAACACCGCACGGATCTGGAAAAAGTGCCATCGCATCTGTTGCCCGGCGTACTAAAAACGGCGCAAAACGGTTACGACGGCAAGGGCCAGGTGCGGGTACAGGACCGCGAACAATTGGCGCAGGCCTGGCGCGAACTGGCGCACCAGCCCTGCGTGCTGGAGCAATGGTTGCCGCTGGCGTTTGAAGTGTCGATTGTGCTGGCGCGCGCGCATGATGGGCACACCGTGCTCTACCCGCTGGCGCAAAACCAACACCGCAATGGCATTTTGCATTTGAGCCAGGTACCCGCACCAGCCGCCAGCCCACAACTGATGGCAGCGGCCGAACGCGCTGCCTTGCAATGGAGCGCGGCGCTGGATTATGTCGGTGTGCTGTGTTTTGAATTTTTTGCGCTGCAAGATGGCACGCTGCTGGTGAACGAAATGGCCCCGCGTCCGCATAACAGCGGCCACTATACGCTCGATGCCTGCCAGGTCAGCCAGTTTGAACAACAGGTGCGCGCACTGGCGCAATTGCCATTGCTGTCACCGCAGTTAAATTCGCCTGCCGTGATGCTGAATTTGCTGGGCGATTTGTGGGCGCAAGGCACGCCTGATTTTGCGGCCTTGCAAGCTATGTCGGGTGCGCACTTGCACTTGTATGGCAAACATCAGGCGCGCGCCGGGCGCAAGATGGGGCATGTGACGTTTCCGGGAGGTAGTGCAGAACAGGTGCAAGCGGTTTGGGATGGATTGGCGAGGCGGTAGCGGTTACATGATGCTGTCATCAGCGTAAGCGTGATCTAAGCACGTCAAATCTGGGCACCGAAATTTTCCGAATGGTCTCTTTTAGGGGCCATTTTCTTTTTCTGCCCATGAAAAATACAACGATCTGGCTCGATGAAAGCGGTGACCTGGGTTGGGAGCTGGACAAGCCACATAATCAAGGCGGATTCACACTTAAATAGCGCCAATTCGTCAACGCCACCGGATGCCGCATATAGTTGTCCACCCAAGGCTGCACCAAGTCCAGCGACACCGGATGCATGCGCAGCACCCATGGCGCATAGCCATCTACCAGTTGGTGCATTTCGCGATACAGTTTTTGCTTTTCCGCACCCGCAGGCAGCAAGCGCGCCTGTTCGTAGCGCTGGTTGTAGGCGGGTAAATTAAAGCGGGCATAGTTGGCGCGGCCCTGATTGGGGCCGTACAGCAGTTGCAAAAAGTTTTCGGCGTCGGGAAAATCGGCGATCCAGTTGGTCTCAAACATTTGCACCTGACCCAGGCGCGAGGCTTTGATGATTTCGGACTTTTTATCGCTCTTGAATTGCACCCGCAAGCCAATGCTGTTCAAACTTTTGCGCCACACTTCATCGCGCAGGCGGCCGACGCTGCCGGTGATGCTGTGCATGGTCAGGCTCAGGGGCTTGCCATCGGGCAGGGTACGAAAGCCATCGGCGCTGCGCTTATAGCCAAATTTGTCCAGCAAGGCGTTCGCCAGTTGCGGGTCGTGGTGCTGGTAGCCGCGATAGCTTTTATCAAAACCGATTACATCGGGTGGCAGCATCGATCGGGCCGGAATCGCCAGGCCGCGTTCCAGTTCGCGCAAGTCCTGGGCGCGGTCATAGGAGAGCGAGATGGCGCGGCGCAGTGCGATTTTCTCGGGCGTGATGCCACCGAGCACCGGGTCGTCCAGGTTCATCCACATGTAATACGTTTGCAGCGGCACAAAGCGGTGCAGTTGTAACTGGCGCAGATGGGGTTTCAATTGATCCCCCTGCATCACCAGATGCGACAGGGCCGGGGGGAGTTGTTCCAGATAATCGAACTGGCCGCGCAAAAAACTCAGCAAAATGGTTTGCGGTTCTTCCAGAAACTTGACTTCGATGCGGCCAACCCGGGGCAGCGGCTGGCCTGCCAGTTGTCTGGCGATTTGTTTAGCCTGCGAATGGCCCGGCGCGGCTTGAACACTATCGCCATTTGAGTGATATTTCGGGTTGGCCAGCAACTCAATTTGATGGCTGCGTTGCCACTGGCCGACCATGAAGGGGCCAGTGCCAACCGGGTGGTTGCCAATTTCTGCGCCATACGCTTGCACTACTTCACGCGCGACCGCTGCGGTGGCACCGGTGGCCAGGTAGTACAGCAGATTGGGTTCCGGTGCTTGCAGGCGGATGCGCAGGGTGTAGCGATCAATGGCTTGCAAGCCGGGTAGCGGGGTATCAATATTAAATGGCTGGCCTTTGCTGGCCCCGCGCAGGGCCTGGTCACCCGCCAGTTTGCCTTCAAACATGAATAACCAGGGCGATTTGATGGCCGGGTCGTACAGGCGTTTGATGGCGTACACATAGTCTTGCGCCACCAGCTCGCGCGGCTGGCCCTTGAAAGCCGGGTCTGGCGTGAAATACACGCCGCGTTTGAGCTGAAAGGTGTAGTTCAAGCCATCGGCGCTGATCTGCGGCAGAGCGGCGGTGTTGCCCGCAAGCCGGATCGGGCGTGCCAGATAATCGTAGTGCAACAGGGGATCGAACAGGTTTTCATTCAGGCTCAGGCTGACCAGATCGGAGGCGCTGGCCGGATCCAGCCCGCTTTCGGTGCCGACCAAAAACAAATGCAGCGATGGCGTGGTGGCGCGCGCGGCAGGGGCGGCTGCACCCGGTGCGCAGCACAGCGCCAGAGCGAGCGCCAGTGCCAACCGGATTGAGCCGGGCAGATGCCAGGCCAGGCCACAGTGCGCAAGCCGTGCGGACGGCTTCATCGCGGAACCTGCCCAGTCAGGCGCATTGCGATTGGCTCATGGTGGTTGATTTCTTGCTGCTGACTCATTGCAACTGATTCACCCAGGCAAACGCCTGTTGCTGCAACTGGTACAAGTCTTCCACCGCCAGATCCAGTTGCGCCAGACGTTGCAGGATTTCCGGCTGTGGTTCGCTCAGATGTTCCAGGTCTTCGACCAACTGCAGTAATTCGCCATAAATGCCTTTGCGCTCCAGCAGCGCCAGTTTGACTTCGTTATAAACCGGGATTTTTTCCAGCACCTGTGGCATCGGCATCGCGAACAGGGTGTCCATCAGCGACATCAGGCCGACGATGAAACCGATATCGACGGCGTTGCGGCTATTCGGTAACTGCTTCTTTGCCAGCAATTCCAGCAATTTGCCGCGTGCGGTAGCGAGCGTGAACAGTGCTACCCCGGAAGGTTGTTGGCCCGGCTTTTCATACAGCATGACTTGTAGCCAGCGTTGCAACTGGGCGTGGCCGATCACCTGGATGGCTTGCTTGAGTGACCCGATACGGGTGCGCATGCCGCTGGCGGCGGAATTGACATGCTTCAGGATGTTCATGCCGATCACCGCATCTTGCTTGATGACTTGTTCGATTTTGCTGTCGTCGGCATCCTGATTGAGTAAATCCAGCGCCTTCATGAGGGTCATTTCAGAAGCGCTGAATTTGCTATTTTCCTGAAATACCGGTTTGGCATAAAAATGTCCGGAGAAATAATCGAAGCCTGCTTGCTGGCAGTGCTCGAATTGTTCAACTACCTGAACTTGCTGGGCGAACAGCTTTTTCTGGTTGTTGCGATACACCCGCAACTGTTCCAGATTCAAAATCAATACCTGCGGTGGCGGCGGCAGGGTGATTTGAATCACTTCAGCCTGCGCTGCCAGTTGCACCTGGGCCGGCTCATGCATTTGTGCGTGGTTGATGGCAAAGCGAAAACCCATGCGCCGCAGTTCTGCTACCCGTGCAGATAAAGCCTCAATCTCAGTAATATGTTGCGGCAAAATGATGATGGTATTTTTCATCGGCAAAAACAGCACACTCTCGCCCATCAAAAAACCTTCGGTTGCGGTGACAAAGCCCAGGCCATTGCCGACCAGATTTTCAATCCCGGCTTCCACCGCCTGTTCCAGAATCGCCGAGGTGTCGGCCAACTGTCGCGCCGGATCGGGGTTGCTGGAGCGAAAGACGATTTCGTGGCCGATCAGTTTCTGGCTGCGATCCAGAATCGGCTCTCGTCCCAATAAAACCTTGAGGGCGGGGGAGGATTCAAATTCGATTTCAATATTTTGATCGTCACTCATGATGGCCGCAGGCGCTGTTGGCAAATGTGTCTTGTATTGTACAAAATTTCGTTGACTGTGACGGTAGCAAACATCGGCCATGTGTGGTGCGGGCCGCTTTCTTTGCTCCATTAGCGGCAAAATCCGTGATTTTAAATAGAGCATGCGCGCAATAAGATGCTTGATGCGTGTAAACTGTGCGCATTTGCCTATTTCCGGGTTGAAGCGCGTGCCTGATCCTACTTCTTTTTCAACTGTC
>JBDLSU010000827.1:0-7251 GCA_039799405.1 Pseudomonadota bacterium
GCTGCTCGATATTTTGCTCATGAAAGATATGGTAGTCTTTGCGCAAATCGAAAAACGCCAGCCACGGCTTCAACACCATTTGATAAATCGCCAAGCCGTTTTCGATGCGCTGCAGCGAAAATTCATGGCAGTAACCGTTGAAATAGCGGCTGGATTTATCAGCGCGCATCAGTTCCACGCACACCATTTTGCACAGTACTTCTTTTAATTCGATGGCCGGGTCGTCAGATAGCAGGGTGACGGTATAGATGAAGTCGGCCGAGACGCGCTCGACGGCGTGCAGTTCATTCACCAGCAGGCCGGAAGATGGGCCATCCTCACGCGGGAAGTACAGCTTTAACAGGCGCTTGGCACTGCCCTGATTGATGAGCGAAACGATAAAGTCGGTTGCGTTGGGCATGCTGCATTCCTTTGCTGGCGTATATCGGTAGATAGCAAAAACATCGGGCGAATAATAGCACAACTTACAACAAAAACCTGGCACTCTACGCAGCTTTATCTACTGAAAAATCTCTTTTTATCAATACCATTGCTGGCATCAAACTTTGCCAGGGTACACCAGCTTTTTGCATTTTTGATTTTGCAGATGGCAAAATTTGCGCTACACTATCGCACCCGCAAAAACCCTTAAATCGCTTAAATCGTTTAAATCGCTTAGAATGGGCAATCTTGCTCTTGCCCGGGAATTTTATGTCACCTTCTCGCCTGTTTACGCCTGCACTCATTTCACTGTCGCTCCTGTTTGCTACGGCGTCAAGCAGCCTGACGAGCGTTGCCCATGCTTCCAGCGAGCGCCTGTTTCCGGTTAATGTCAAGCGTGGCACCATGGTGCCGCGTGACCCGCCGGAACTGATTATCAACGGCAAACCGCGTTTTCTGGCCGCTGGTGGCCGCATCCGCGATGAAAACAACCACCTCCAGCACCTGAGCGCCATCCGGGGCGAGCAATTTATTGTCAACTACACCGAAAACCGCTACGGTGACATCGACCGGATCTGGATATTGTCGCCCGAAGAAATTCGCACCCCGATGCCTGCCGCCAACGGCGATGCGCCCAAGCCGACAGCACGACCGATTCCGCCGCAAAATTAACCCACTGATTACCCCCATGCAAAAAAAAGTATTCATTAAAACCTTCGGCTGCCAGAGGAACGAGTATGACTCGGACAAAAGGGCCGATGTGTTAGGCCTGTCCGACGACATGACGCGCACCGACCGCGCTGAAGAGGCAGATGTGATTTTGCTCAATACCTGCTCGGTGCGCGAAAAAGCGCAAGAGAAAGTGTTTTCTGATCTGGGCCGTTTTCGCGAACTGAAAAAACGTAACCCGGATTTGTTGATCGGCGTCGGCGGCTGCGTGGCCTCGCAAGAAGGCGAAGCGATTGTCAAGCGGGCACCGTATGTCGATCTGGTTTTCGGCCCGCAAACCCTGCACCGCCTGCCGCAACTGCTGGATGGGCGGCGTCAGAGCGGGGTGCCGCAAATTGATATCAGCTTCCCGGAAATCGAAAAATTCGACCATTTGCCGCCCGCCAAGGTGGATGGTGCCAGCGCTTTTGTTTCGATCATGGAAGGTTGCAGCAAATATTGCAGTTATTGCGTGGTGCCCTACACCCGGGGCGAAGAAGTTTCGCGCCGCTTTGAAGATGTGTTGGCTGAAGTGGCGGGTCTGGCGCAGCAGGGCGTGAAAGAAATCACCCTGCTCGGGCAAAACGTGAATGCTTTCCGTGGTCAGATGAGTACCAGGGACGCCGATGGCAACCCGGAAATTGCCGACTTTGCGCTCCTGATTGAATACGTGGCGGAGATTCCCGGGATTGAGCGGATTCGTTTCGTCACCAGCCACCCGAAAGAATTTACCCAGCGTCTGGTCGATGCCTACGCCAATATTCCCAAACTGGCCAATCACCTGTATCTGCCAGCCCAGCATGGCTCGGACAAGGTGTTGTCAGCCATGAAACGCGGCTATACCGCACTGGAATACAAGTCCATCATTCGCAAAGTGCGCCAGGTACGGCCCGACATTACCATTTCGTCCGATTTTATCGTCGGTTTTCCCGGTGAAACCGAAGCCGATTTTGAAGCCATGATGAAGCTGATCGATGATATCGGTTTCGACAACAGCTACAGCTTTGTCTTCAGCCCACGGCCCGGCACCCCGGCCGCCAACTTGGCGGACGATACCCCGCAGGAAGTCAAATTGGCGCGTTTGCAACGCTTGCAAGCCAAAATTGATGCCAATATCCAGGCCATTAGCCAGGCCCAGGTCGGCACCGTGCAGCGCATTCTGGTACAAGGCCCGTCCAAACGCGACCCGAATGAGTTGCAAGGACGCAATGAAAACAACCGGGTAGTCAATTTTGATGCTGGCCCGAATGGTCAACGTCTGATCGGTCAAATGATTGATGTTACAATCACTGGCGTTCATACTTACTCATTGCGCGGCGAAATATTGCTTAAAAATTAAGATTCAGGCGACTGATACATCATCAAACCCAAAAAACCATAAAACCCCAATAACCGATTAAACCGCCCCTGCACCTGACTGGCCAGACTATTGAAAACCAAAGTTCCTCATCAGCCTTTGTACTTTGTACCGGAGCCATTTGAAAATGGCCGTCTGGCGCATTTATGTGGCCCGCTGGATGAAAACCTGCGCCAGATTTCGTCCGCGCTGGATGTTACGCTATTCCGGCGCGGTGAAAAGTTCATCATTTCCGGTGCCCGTGCCGAACGTGCCGTCAAGATTCTGGAACACTTTTACCAGCGCGCCGACAAACCGGTCGGGGTAGAAGAAATCCAGTTGGCGCTGGTAGAACAGCGCGCCATGCTCGATACCCTGCCCGCCAGCGCTGGCAGCGGCGGCAGCAGCGGCAATAGCAGCAGCGGCAACGCCACGCTCGATGCCGACGAAATTGCGGTGCAAACCCGGCTTGCCCAGGCCATGGCGGAACAGGCGGCGGCCGAAGTAGCCAGCAGCCCCTTGCTGAAAACCCGGCGCAATGATTTACGCGGCCGCACCCCGCATCAGGTGCAATACTTAAAAGCCATTCTGAAACACGATATCAGTTTCGGGGTTGGCCCGGCTGGCACTGGCAAAACCTATCTGGCGGTGGCTTGCGCGGTCGATGCGCTGGAGCGTGACGCGGTCAAGCGCATTATTCTGACCCGCCCGGCGGTGGAAGCGGGTGAACGGCTGGGCTTTTTGCCGGGCGATCTGGCGCAAAAAGTTGACCCGTATTTGCGCCCCTTGTACGATGCGCTGTACGATTTGCTGGGCTTTGACCGCACCCAGAAGATGTTTGAAAAACAGATGATTGAAGTGGCACCGCTGGCGTATATGCGCGGCCGCACCCTCAACCATGCGTTTGTCATTTTGGACGAGGCACAAAACACCACGCCCGAGCAAATGAAAATGTTCCTGACCCGGATTGGCTTTGGCAGCAAGGCCGTCATCACTGGCGACGTGACCCAGATTGATTTGCAACGCGGACAAAAATGTGGGCTGGTCGATGCGCTCAAGGTGTTGAAAGACGTGCGCGGCATTGCCTTCACCCATTTTTCCAGTGCCGATGTGGTACGCCACCCGCTGGTGGCGCGTATTGTTGATGCCTATGAAAGCAGCGCTGCGCTTGATAACGAAGCCAGCAGCCACCCTTTGCCACCTCCCACCCGCTTGCACTATGCCCGAAAAAAATAAACTCTCGCTGGCGGTGCAATATGCCGACCCGCGCCTTGCCAGCACCCTGCCCCGCCCCTTGCTGCGGCGCTGGGTTAGTGCGGCCTTGCTGGAACCCGCCGAACTGACGCTGCGTTTTGTCGATGCGGCCGAAGGGCAAAGCCTGAATCGTGATTATCGCGGCAAAGACTACGCCACCAATGTGCTGACTTTTGCCTATAGTGCCGACGGTGACGATATGGCGATGCCAGCCGGGCTGGATCAGGATGGCACTGACAATGAAGCTCGCGCTGATGATGAGGCCAGCCAGGTGCCAGATCTGCCGGATGCAGAACTCTGCCGCGCCGACATCATCCTCTGTACCGATGTGTTGCAACAGGAAGCGCAAGAACAGGGCAAAACCCTGCTGGCGCATGCGGCGCACCTGATTGTGCATGGCGTGTTGCATGCGCAAGGCTTTGATCATGAGCAAGACGATGAAGCCGCCGCGATGGAACGGGAAGAAGTGCGGATTCTGGCCCGACTCGGTTTTGCCAACCCTTACGCCTGGGAATAGACCATGCTCGACGGCAACCTTGCCCTGATCACGCCCGAAGGCATCCGCTTGCGCCTGACCCCGGCCGGGCCGATGCTGCGCGCCTTTGCCTGGCTGATCGATTTGCTGATCTGGGGCGGGGCCATGTGGTTCATTATTTTTCTGATTGGCCTGGTGTTTCAAGGCTCCAAGCTGGCGGATGGTTTTATCCTGATCATCTTGTTTTGCTCGTACTGGGGCTATCCGATTATTTCGGAAGTGTATGGCGGTGGCCGCACCGTGGGCAAGCGCGCTGTTGGCATCCAGGTGGTACGCAGCGACGGCTTGCCGGTTGGCTGGCGCGAATCGACCCTGCGCAACTTGCTGCTGGTGGCGGATTTTTTGCCGATGCTGTATGTCTCGGGCCTGATTTGCATGCTGTTCGATACCCAGTTTCGACGCCTTGGCGACTGGGTGGCCGGTACCCAGGTGGTGTATCTGGACAAGCCGGGCAAGCGCATTGCCTCGCCCAATGTCAAACCGATCCCCCTGCCGTTTCCAATTACACCGCAACAGCAACGGGCGCTGGCCGATTTGTTTGAACGCGAAGCCAGCCTGCCCCCGGCGCGACTGGCCGAACTGGGCAGCATTGCCGAGGTTTTGACGGGCAAAACCGGGAAAGAATCGATTGAGCAATTGCGCGGCTTTGTCGCGGGGATCATGCAATGAAGCAAAAACAATTTGAACTGGAACACGGCAAATTGTGGCAAACAATTGAAACCGTGCTCAAGGAAAGCACCGCTGATCGCACCGAATTGCCCGGCCTGTACCGCCGCCTGTGCCAATGCCTGGCACTCTCGGGCCAACGCGGCTATTCACCACAACTGACCCAATACCTGCACCGCCTGGTGCTCGATTGTCACCAGCAATTGTATGGCACGGCGGTCGAACGTCCCTTCACCCTGCACCAGTGGCTGGGGGTGGAATTTCCGCGCCGGGTGCGGCAAGAATGGCGATTATTATTGGTCGCCAATATTGCCTTCTGGGGTGTGGCGCTGGCGATTGGTTTGCTGGTCTGGTATAGCCCGGAATGGGCGTACAGCTTTTCCAACGCCGAGGATTTGGAAAAATATCGCGAAATGTATCAGTCCGGCTCCATCAACGAAGGGCGTGGGGGTAGCAGTGGTGATGTGGCGATGTTCGGGCATTACATCTGGAATAATATTTCAATCTGTTTTCGCTCCTTTGCCAGCGGCCTGTTTGGTGGCATTCCGGCCCTGCTCAGTCTGACCTTTAACGGCATGCATTTCGGCGTCATCGCAGCCTGGCTCAGCCAGAGCCCGGATACCCGCCTCAACTTCTGGTCTTTCGTGGTAACCCATTCCAGCTTTGAAATTACCGGGCTGCTGCTGGCCGGGGTGGCGGGCATGCGGCTGGGTCTGAACCTGATCAATCCGGGCCGCCTGAGCCGACGCCAGGCCCTGACTGTGACCGGTGCCCATGTATTTCCGATTGTGGTGGGTGCCGCCATTTTGACCCTGATCGCTGCCTTTTTTGAAGGTTTCTGGTCAGCCAGCCAGGTTGCGCCCGGCATCAAATTTGCCGTTGGGGCAGTGTGCTGGAGCGCTGTGATCGGATTTCTCATCCTGGCCGGACGGGGGCGTTAATGCAAATTGAAAAACTGGTACTCGATTTGCACCCGCGCAGCAATTCCCAGGCGCTTGATCTGGGCTTTAGCCTGCTCAGTCTGAACGCCAGCCAGACCTGGTTAAGCTGGTTGGCGCTGTGGTTGCCGCTAATGCTGCTGCTGTGCCTGCTGGCGCTGCTGATGCCCGATTATGCCTACTGGTTCATGCTGCTGGGCTGGTGGCTGCGTCCGCTGCTGGAACGGGCACCGCTGTATGTGCTGTCGCGTGCAGTGTTTGGCGAGCAAGTCAAATGGAGCGCCGCCGTGCGGGCCTGGCCGCGTCAGTTGGCCGGTGGCTGGTTTTACATGCTGATTTTGCGTCCGCTGATGTTGTCGCGTTGCCTCGGGCAACCGATCTGGCAACTCGAAGGTGCGCGCCGTGGCACTGCCGCCGAGCGCTACCGGGTCATCAGCCGGAACAATGCGGGCACCAGTGCCGGCTGGTTTGGCGTGGCGTGCTGGATTTTTGAATGGATTATTTTCTGTGGTGCAGCCGCCCTGTTGTCACTGTTTATCAGCCAGACCGAACTGGTCAACCCCTTCAAACTGCTGTGGGGCACCCGCGACAATGCGCATTCGGTGGCGTCCATCCTGTTGCTGTTTGGTCTGTACACCCTGGCCGTCAGCGTGATGGCACCAATCTACACCGCCTGCGGCCTGACCCTGTACCTGAATCGCCGCGCCACCCTGGAAGCCTGGGATATTGAACTGGTGCTGCGCCAGATTCACGCTCCCGTTGTACCGGGCGCGGCCAGCAGCGCCGTGCGTCCCCTGATGGCACTACTGGCCTTGCCGCTGTTTGTCTTGTTGCAATCGAACCCGCTACCAGCCCGGGCCGCCGACGATTGCACGCCACTGGCCCGCGCCAGCCAGCCCGATACCCGCCGTGGTGCGGCGCAAACGCCACAGCAACGTGCCCTGCGCGATGAGGTGGCAAAAATTTATCAGGACGCCGATTTGCGCGACTACCGCTGCAAGGTATCGTGGGCACTCAAAAAGAAATATCAACCCACCGCCAGAGAAGCGGAACCCGCGCAAGATTACAGTCAATATGCAAAATTGATCAATAGCCTGGCCGGTTTCTTCAAAGTCCTGATTATTGTGCTGGCGCTATCGCTGCTGGCGTATTTTCTGTACCGCTACCGTGATCAATTTGCGGGCTGGATGCCGCAAGCGCGCAAACAGGCGGCCACCGAAGTCGCTGGTCTGGACATTCGCCCCGAAAGCCTGCCCAAATCGGTTGCCGATGCAGTGCGCAAGCTATGGCAGCAGCAAGAACAGCGTGCCGCGCTGGCCCTGTTGTACCGCGCCACCTTGTCGCGCCTGGTCAGCCTGTATGCACTGGAAATCAGCCGCGGTGCCACCGAAGGC
>JBDLSU010000828.1:0-6294 GCA_039799405.1 Pseudomonadota bacterium
GGTCGCAATTTCAAGTATTCGTTTAATCAAACGCTCGGGCTTAGGTGTATCGAAAACGTCCCTTGCGCCATATAAGTTGATCATTTCTTTCTTGGCTTCATCGGTGTGGCCGACATCATCATGTGGCCACCAATTGTGTGGTGTCATACCATCTCTAACTTCGGAGAGGAATAGCTTTAATGCTGGTACGCTATTAGTTCCATCACGCCCCCACCAAATACGGTTTTCATCAATATGTTTTTTGTGGGTGGTTGGATCGTATTTCCATGCCTTCTTTGTGTTTTTTATCGCTAGGCCTGTTATTGGATTTGTAATGGTGTAACAAAGATTGGGCCGTTTTTCTGGGGCGGCTTGATTCAGATAGTCCACTGCTTTCCAAGGTCCACGTGGGTCATTGTCTGGATTGTTGTAGCGTGCAGTTGATTCTTCGCTGCGCGGAAGAAGGTTGTTTTTAAATTGATCAGTCTTTGAATATACCAGTACAAAATCACAGATTGTTGCAATTCCTTGAAAATTATTGCTAACACTATATTTTCTTTGCCATGTGATTGTTGTCTTGTAGTTGACTCTGCCGAAAATCTCATCACAGATTACTTTCAAGTAATGAAGCTCATTATCGTCGATGGCAATCCACAGTGAGCCATCATCCGCCATCAAGCGCCGGATAATCTCCAGCCGATCCCGCATCAAGCCCAGCCAAATCGAATGTTCCAGCCCATCGTCATAATGGGTAAAAGCACTCCCGGTGTTATACGGCGGATCAATAAACACGCATTTCACTTTGCCGGTAAATTCCTGTTCCAGCGCCTTCAGGGCCAGCAAATTGTCGCCAAAGATCAGCCGGTTATCGAAGATGTCGTTTTCGGTCACGCGTTGTTTGGCATGGTAGGACAGGGCCGGGTCTTCCAGCAGAATGCGCGGCTCCAGGCGCGGGCGCTTTTCTTTGCCGATCCAGGTCAGTTCCAGTTTTTGCTTGCTCATTGCTGTGTTTCCTTTTTTCGCCTGCCTGTTCTTGCAGTCAGGCCGCTATCGCTTTAATGATGTTTCACCGATCTTGGCAATGGCACTGCCAATTCCGCCCCCGGTCATTCATGACGGTTAATCGTTTCAGGTTTTCGTCAAACCATTGCGTTTGATACGCAGGTTTTTCCAATTAATAAAATCACCCATTTCATCTGTTTCATATGGTGCATTCTGTAGCCATACTTGTAATTCCAGAAAGCTGTAGTTGCAATGCCGCAAAAAGTCAAAGACAAATGCCAGTACGTGATTTTCATCTTCCTCATTTTTTGGCAGAAAAACATATTGCAGGGTGAAATCAGGCTTTGTCTTGCATTCAAGCACCAAATAGATGGCATCACCCTCGCCAAAAAAATTTATCAAGGCGTTGGCATCGGATACAAACCACGTTTCCTTATTATTAATTGCCATATTGGCCCAGGCATGGAAACCTTCCGCATCTTTTAGTGTTATTTCCGGCATTTCACCTTCATTATCAATGTTACCCATCATTTGCCAGGTTGTAAGAATTGTGGCAAGTCCCTTCCACAACCAGTGGTGCTACCCGCCTCCTATTTGTGCCTGGCTAGTGCCGCCATCATACGGTTGTTCATGGTTTGGCAGTCGGTTTTGCTGCTGAACACAGCGCGGGCTTGTTTGCCCCAATCTTCTGCTTGCGCCACGTCAACCATGCATTGTGCCAGTGAATCGACCTCTTGGGAAAGATCCTGTACTTCTTGTGAACCAAGTTGAAAATCACTCCCGCCTTTGGGCTTGATGCGGACAAACAAAACATGCAATAGCAGCCAGGTGCCATGCCGTAGAATTTCACGCGCTGGCAGCCGATTGGCTGGTAAGTTATACGGGTCGGCTTCGGTTTTGGCCCGGTCATGCATGCGGCTTTGCACAAAGCGGCCAATTTGTACGATGCGCCAGATGGTTTTTGCGGTCAGGGAATCGGGAAAAAGTACGTCATAGGCATTGTTCAAAGGTTTTTTGGCGTCAAGCACCCCGGCCCGGTTAAACAATCGTTTTTGATCGGATTTGGCGGCAATGACGTAATCTTGCCAGTCGTTGGTAGTGAGCGTACAAGCCAAAAACGGCGCAGCCTCACGCACGCTGAAGCAGGTGTCAGAGATCGGCAAATCATCCACTCCATGCTTGAGCAAATAATCGACGCCCGCCAGTGCCAGGGTTTTTTGCCACATCAACTGCCGCTCGTCTATTGCGGCAAAGTCTTCCAGGTCAACTGCGTTTTGCCGGTTACGGTATTTTGTTACTTTGTCGCCAAAACCATCTGGCGTATCCATGAGGCAAATAAAAGTCACCATCACGTCCGCCGGGCGGGTGGCATCGTAATACTCCGGTGGATTGCTGCCGATGACGCCCACCGTTTGTGCGCCGTTAATGATCGATAAGCCTTCTACAAAAAACTTGCCTTGCCCGCGCCGCGAATCACGCGGGTGTTGCTCGCGGATGGCGTCGCATAAAAAGGTGACGCCATTATTGAAATAGAAGAAATGCCCGGCATCTTTCTCCAAGGTGCTGCTTAATCCCTGATTGACCTCGGTAGAGCCTTTAAAGCGGCGGATATTGCGTTCAACCAGTGCATCTTTGTGCAAGGCCCAAAGTTCGGACAGTTTTTGGGCTGGCATGCGGCCGTAAAAGGTCTTGTATGGCTGTTGGGTTTGGCCAAAGTCTTGCAAGACCAGCTCTGCATTGATTTTGGGCGTGGCGTGGCTGTCCAGATGCAGGTCATGCAAGGTTGTCAGACCATACGCCACCCATTCCAGAAAGCCGGGGTTGGTGCTGCAAAAATCTGATTGCAAGTCATTGAAAATGTCGCGTCGGTCATCATTTATTGCGCCGCCGGTATGCACCAGCACGACCCGAATCCGGCAGAGTTCATCATTTAAGGAGGCAGTTAGAGCCACTTGTTGGTTTTGCAGCATTAAATTAAAACGTGACCATTTGCCGTGCAATAAATCAGCCACGCCATTGCGAAATTTCGCCACATCGCCCAGTTCCGGTTCGCCTTTGCCTTCTGCCTTGTATTTGGACTGGATCAACCAGATAGTTTGGTCGGCGGCAATATAGACCGAATCAATGCCATGATCCTGCCCACCATCAATACTGGCGGCCGCTGCCTCCTGCAATGTAGCACCCGCCTGTTCGCACAGCACAAAGGCGGCGATGGCTTTGCTGTAAAAATTGCTTTGCCGCGATTCCGGTGAGGTGCCGGTGCCGGTGATCAGGCTGCCAAAGTCGGCATCGAGCTTGGCGCATAACAAATCCAGTTCCAGCGGGCGTGCTTGTGTGTTTTTGGTGGACATTACACCAGTTCCCATTCAATGATGAATAAAGTTTGTTCCTGCAGGTGCTGTTGCAATTGCAGTTCTAATGTGGAAATCAATTCATTGCGTCGGGCTTCGATCTGGTCTTGTTGATCGAACAGGTCGCGCCGCAGTTTGCTGCGCCGGGTTTCCATGTCGCGCTGTTGTTTTTGCCAGTGCAGTTTTTCTTCCAGGGTGGGGGCCATGGCGGCCGTGCGCCTTACTTCCTTGATCTGGCGGTCGATTTCTTTAATGGCCTGTTCCAGCGCCACTTTTTGATCGTCAGCCCAGGCATCAAGTTTTTCCACTTCCTGATTGAAGTAGCCCAGATTGGTTTGATTGGTTTGCGCCAGGATGGCTTCGCGCCGTTGTGCCAGGTCGCTTGTTAATGCGTCGGGCATGGCGTCACTGGCTTGGCAGGGCAACACTTGCGCCGGGAAGTCGAGCAGGCGTTGTGGGTCGTTTTCCTGCAAGACGCTGCCATCAAAAGTGCAGGCGGCCACCAGTAGATTTTGGACTTCGCGTTCGAGCGCCAGAATGGTGATCAGCCTGACACATAGCCAACCGGCTTGCCCACGCCGTAATTGCAAGGCCGACAAGTGGGCACCGTTTTGTGCGACAAACGCATCATAATCAAAGCGCAATCGGGCCATTGGGTTGTGGCGTGTGCGCGCTTGTGCGCTGGCCCACTGCGCCAAAGGATGGCTCAGGCGGTACATATGCGCTTCCCGGTTGAGGTGCGGCAGTTCGTAGTGGCCGGTTGCAATGTCTTTGAGTGCCGGATCGGGAATGCTGTGCAGTTCAAAGCCACGCTCGGTTGCGCTGGCGTGCTGACCTAATTCATGGCAGCTCATTTTCAGCAACATCTCGGCGTAGCGGTCGCGCGCCTTGACGCCTTCCTGCTCTTGCAGGCGCAGCCGGTTTTGTACGCTTTCGTCAAAATTTTCCAGCAAGGCTTGCCGGGTTTTGAGCATGGTGGCGTTGATTTCGCCAGCTAACTCGGCACGCAATTTGTCAAAACTGGCGTTGATGGTTTCCGGGTGGCGGTATTGTTCCTGGTAAATGTCGGCAATGCGCCGCTCAAAGTCTACCCCGGCACCAATCGCGCCCAAAATTTCATCGCTGGCACCGAATACGCCATCAAAAAGCTGAAATTTCTCACGCAAAAGTTCAAATACGCGTCGATCAGCGACGTTTTCGGCATCGACAAAGTTGATCACCACCACATCATACTGTTGCCCGTAACGATGGCAGCGCCCAATGCGCTGTTCAATGCGTTGCGGGTTCCAGGGTAAATCGTAGTTGATGACCAGCGAACAAAATTGCAAATTGATACCTTCGGCACCGGCCTCGGTGGCAATCATGATGCTGCCTTGTTCTGCAAAGTATTCGACCAAGGCAGCGCGGGTGTCGGCACTTTTGGAGCCGGAAATGCGATCCGTACCCGCATGGCGTTTGGCCCATGCTTTGTAAATGTTGCCAGCTTGCGCGTCAGAATTGGTGCCGTTAAACAGCACCACGCCCTTGCCATAGGGCGTTTCTGCCAGCAGTTCCAGCAGGTATTGCTGGGTGCGTTTGGATTCGGTAAAAATAATGGCTTTTTGTGGTGCCTCCAATTGCGCCATTTTGGCAAAGCCGGTTTCCAGCGCCTGCATCAGGACTTTGCCTTTGCCATTGTCGCGAATGCTGGCGGCCAGCTTTTCAAAGTGGCGCAATTCTTCCAGTTCATGGGCGATGGCGTCGTATTCTTCCAGGCTCAGGGTTTGCTGGAAATTTGAGTCAAATTCGGCACCACGCTCGTCGAGTAAATCGTCACGCCCGTCAAAATCGTCCAGGACTTGTTCTGGCGCATCGGCTTGTATTACGCCTTCGGCCAATTGGGTTTGCAGGCGTTTGGCCATGGTCGCCAGTGCGCCTGCAATCGCATGCGAGGACGATGCCAACAGTTTCCATAAGACCAGTGAAACAAGCTGGCGCTGTCCGGCGGGCAGGGCTTGCAAATGCGGACGTGACAGGTATTGCCCTACCATTGTATTGAGTTCGCGCTCATCGCTGGACGGGGTAAAGCTCTGAACAAAGGAAATGCGCTTGGTGTAAGGCACGTATTGCACCACATCCTTGCGCAGCGTGCGCTTGCAAATGGGGGCCAGGCGTGTGCGCAAGGCGGAAAAGTCTTGCGTTTTGGTGGGGAGCATGAATTGTGAGCGGAAACTGTTCATGTCACCAAAGACCTGATCATCTACCATACTGACCAGGCCATATAGTTCCAGCAGGGAGTTTTGCAGCGGGGTGGCGGTTAGCAATACCTTGGAGCGCACATGGGCCAGTGCATCACGAATGGTGGCAGCAATGATATTGCTGGGTTTGTACACATTGCGTAGCCGATGCGCTTCATCCATGACCACCAGATCCCAGCTAATCTGGCTAATATCTTTGGCTTTGGCTTTGGTAAATTGATAAGAACAAATAACCGGGCCAGCCTCATATTCAAATGGATTGGCGCATGTTTGTGCGCGATTGTTATAATTTTGGGCCTCCAGGATGAGGGGGTGCAAGCCAAATTTGTCCAGTAATTCCTGATGCCATTGCTTGCGCAAATTGGCAGGGACGATGATTAAAATACGTCTGCGGCGCTCGGCCCAGCGCTGCAGAATGACCAGACCCGCCTCAATGGTTTTGCCCAAGCCGACTTCATCAGCCAGGATGACGCCTTTTGACAGGGGATTTTTGCAAGCGAACAGGGCCGCATCGACCTGGTGTGGTGTGATATTGACCTGGGAATCGACCAGGGTGGCGGCAAAATCTTCAACGCTGTCGCCAGCGGTACGACGCGTGAGTAACCAGGCGTAATACTGGCTTTGATGCGGAGTGAGTGCAGGTGCGTGGATCAACGGTTTTCCCTTGTGCATTTTGGTAAAGCCAAGGCGCTATTTTATGCTGTTTCACAATGCAAATGGAACTG
>JBDLSU010000829.1:0-3283 GCA_039799405.1 Pseudomonadota bacterium
ATCGCTGGGCCTGTCACCCTGGGCCGGTTTTTTCAAAATCGCCCTGCCTACTGCACGCCCCTGGTTGTTTGGGGGCTTGCTGCTGGTGGTAATGGAAACCCTGGCCGATTTTGGCACCGTCTCGGTATTCAATTACGATACTTTTACCACCGCCATCTATAAAGCCTGGTTTGGCATGTTTTCAATGGCGGCAGCGGCGCAACTGGCGTCGATTCTGGTGATAATCGTGTTATTACTGGCGCTGGCGGAGCAAGTCTGGCAGCGCGAGCGGCGCTACCATGCCACCGGCAAATCAAGCTTGCAACGCTATGCTTTGTCGCGCCACAAGAAATGGCTCGCCTGCGCCTTTGCCAGCCTGGTTTTACTACTGGCTTTTGCGCTACCGGTATTGCAGTTGCTGGCATGGTGCGTGCAAGTGTTTGCTACCGATTTTGACAGCCGTTACCCCGGTTTTATCTGGCACTCCGTATTACTGTCAGCCATGGCGGCACTGCTGGTGGTATTTTGCGCCCTGGTGCTGGCGCATACCTTGCGCGTAACACACGACTGGCCGACCCGCCTGGGCAGCCGCGTCGCTACCCTTGGCTATGCCATACCGGGCACGGTGCTGGCGGTGGGGGTATTCATTCCGGTGGCCTGGCTCGACAATCACTTGATTCCCTTGTTGCTGGAATATGGCGGCATTCAAGTCAGCAGCGTGCTACGCGGCACGCTGGCGGTGATGTTGCTGGCGTATCTGGCGCGCTTTCTGGCGGCAGGCTTTAATCCGGTCGATAGCGCCATGCAGCGCATTACGCGCAGTCAGCACGAAGCGGCGCAAAGCCTGGGCTATAGCGGCTGGCGCTTGTTTCGCGCCCTGCACTGGGGCATGTTGCGCGGTGGCTTGCAAAGCGGTGCCTTGCTGGTGTTTGTCGATGTGATGAAAGAAATGCCGATTACCCTGATGACGCGCCCGTTTGGCTGGGATACGCTGGCGGTGCGCGTGTTTGAAATGACCTCGGAAGGTCAGTGGGACCGTGCCGCCTTACCCGCCATGGCGCTGGTATTGGCTGGCCTGTTGCCTGTCATTTTATTGAGCCGCCATGCTGAACACTAATTCTCCTGCTACCCCGCTACCAAATGCCCGGCCGGAAGGCGACACCCTGCTGGCCTTGCACCAGGTAAGCCAGCGCTATACCAACCAGAGCGTGTTGTCGGATGTCAGCTTCAGTCTGCAAAAAGGCAGCATCGCCTGCCTGCTGGGGCCATCCGGTTGCGGCAAAACCACGGCACTGCGCTGTATCGCCGGATTTGAAGCGATCAGCTCGGGCAGCATTCATCTGGCTGGCCGCCTGGTCAGCAGTGCCGGGCAAACCGTGCCAGCACAACAGCGCCGCATCGGCATGGTATTTCAGGATTACGCCTTGTTCCCGCACCTGGATTTGCGCGGCAATATCGGCTTTGGCCTGCATCAGTGGCGCAAGGCCGAACGCGAGCAGCGCATTGATGAAATGCTCGACACCATCGGCCTGGCCGATCTGGGCCGGGCCTGGCCGCACCAGCTTTCGGGCGGGCAACAACAACGGGTGGCACTGGCGCGAGCGCTGGCCCCCAAGCCCGAGTTATTGTTGCTCGATGAACCGTTTTCCAATCTGGATGTGGATTTACGCGAGCGGCTGGGGCAAGAAGTGCGCACCATTTTGAAACAACAGGCTGCCACCGCCATTTTGGTCACGCATGACCAATACGAAGCGTTTTCCATCGCCGATGAAATTGGCTTGTTGCACCAGGGCCGGATTCAGCAATGGGGCAGCGCTTACACCCTGTACCATGAACCGGCCAACCGCTTTGTGGCCGACTTTATCGGCGAAGGGGTATTTTTGCCGGGGCGCGCCATCGGGCCAGACCATATCGAATTTTTCTTTGGCAATGTCCCGGCCCTGTTGCCAGAACATTGCCAGACCGGGGAAACGCTGCAAATATTGATCCGGCCGGATGACATCATTCATGACGACCACAGCCCGATCCTGGCCACGGTATGCAGTAAAGCCTTTCGCGGTGCGCAATTTTTATATTCGCTGGTGCTGGACAATGGCTGCAAAATCATTTCGCTGGTGCCCAGCCACCATAACCATGCACCCGGTGAAAAAATTGGCATCCGGCTCGAAATTGATCATCTGATTGCATTTCGTGACAATAAACCCCGGCCATAGCCGAGGCAGATTCCACCGGTACCGGGTTGACAGGTGTATAGTGTTGCCAAACCATCCACCTGACCTTCACTTTTACTGCATTACTCATGAATTTTCCATCTTTGGTGCGCCGCACCCTGCCCCTGGCCCTGCTTGCCGCCGCGCTGCTTTGCCACTCACCATTGCAAGCCAAACCGAAAAAGAAGAAAGCCAAAAAGCCGGTGGCTGCGCTGGTCAAAACGCCGGATACCCTGGGCGAATTTGCCAATTTTAATCAATGGCAATCGGTCATTCAGTTTATTGACAACATGGTGGAAAAGCACGGCTTCGACAAAGCCCGCTTGCAAGCCACCTTGCGCGAAGCGCATTTTATCGATAGTGCGATCAAACTGATCAAACCGGCCCCCACCGGTTTTGTCAAAAACTGGCGCGCCTACCGTGCCCTTTCGATTGAGCCAGTGCGCATTCGCAACGGGGTGCAATTCTGGAACCAATACGCCGACGCACTGGCCCGTGCCGAAGCCCAATACGGCGTACCAGCCGAAATTATTGTCGGCATTTTGGGTATTGAAACGGTGTATGGCAAAAACACCGGCCAGTTCCGGGTCATGGATGTGATTACCACGCTGGCCTTTGCCTACCCCGAGACCCCGAAAAAGGCAGAACGCAGTGCTTTTTTCCGGGGCGAGCTGGAACACACCCTGCTATTGGCGCGCGAATCGAATATCGACCCGTTCTCCTTGCTCGGCTCTTACGCCGGGGCCATCGGCTGGCCGCAATTCATGCCCGGCAGCATCCGCCAATATGCGGTGGATTTCGATGGCGATGGCAAAATCGACTTGCGCAATGGTGCCGTTGATGCCATTGGCAGCATTGCCAACTATCTGCACAAGCATGGCTGGCGCAAAAATGAGCCGCTGTTGTTTCCGGTTTCGGTGTGGGATAGCAGTAACAACGCGCCTTGGCAAAATTTCATTAATCAAGGTCTGGTAGCACAAAACAAATTATCTGATTTGCAAGCCGCAGGGATCAGCACCCCGATTGAACCGCCCGGTGACCTGTTGTATGGATTGATAGATTTACCGAATGGACAAGAGCCAGCCGAGTACTGG
>JBDLSU010000830.1:0-10932 GCA_039799405.1 Pseudomonadota bacterium
CCGCCAAGTCCTGAAACACAAAACCAAAGTACAAAACCATCAACACGATGCCATCAAGCACATGAATGAACATGTTGAAGATGACACTGAAGAACAAGCGGCTTAATTGACAAGCGCTTGGTTGGGCAGGCAGCGTTGGCTACCTGCTCAACAATACTCCCCCCTCCATCGAAATCCCCCATAAGTACCAGCAATCCCATTCCCTTGTGCATGTAATATTTCCCAGGCCCAAATCCAATGCTTGGTGCAATGCGGCAACAAATGACACCGGTTTGCCCCAAAAATCCAAGAAATAGTTGGACGAAGCCCGATTCACGCTCTACACTGAGGAGTGAAACAAGTCACGCTTCAACTTGCGGCAACGCAACATTGCCGAAGAACAAAACCTTATTCCAGCGTGAAGCATCGTCTGCCCCGGCTGTTTGAGGCGTCGCCAGCACGATAAAAGGAGTTACTCAAGATGATTGAAAAAGCACTGGAATTTGCCATCAAATGGCATGGGGATCAGAAATATGGCGAGCATCCTTATGTCTACCATTTGCACCAGGTAGCGCAACTGTTGCATGACTATGGTGAAATCGCCCAAACCGTGGCCTATCTGCACGATGTGGTTGAAGATACCGATGTCAGCCTGCATGAAGTACAAGAAGAATTTGGCCCTTACGTCGCTTCCTGCGTATCGATTCTGACCGACGAACCCGGTGCCACCCGACAGGAAAGAAAATCCAAAACCTACCAGAAAATGGCGCAAGTTGAAGGCGATCTGGAATTGGCGCTACTGGTAAAAGCCGCCGACCGCCTCGCCAATATGAAATCCTGCATCCGCAATAATTACCAAAGCCTGCTCGAAACCTACCGCCAGGAATTCCCCAGCTTCCACGCCAGCGCCTACCGCCCCAGCATGTGTGATGACCTGTGGCAAGAAATGCAGACACTGATGCGACAAGCGGCCTGAGTCTGCGATTATTTTCAATCAAGCGCTTGATTTTAACCTGAATTGGCCGTATCCTTGGCGGCATATCTTTTCTTTCAGGAGCCTCCATGCATATCACCGATCTGATCAAACACATGCCCGCCAATATGAATAGTGCCGCCGCAGGCGACTTGCAGGCCACGATTCAATACCGCATTACCGAACCCATGCACCTGATCATCAATGACGGTGCCTGCAGCGTCCACGAAGGCACAGCAGAAAAGCCCAATCTGACGTTGATCATCAGCGACGACAACCTGAAAGCCATGCTGACCGGTGAATTGAATGGTATTTCCGCCTTCATGAGCGGCAAGCTGAAAGTGGAAGGCGACATGATGCTGGCCCAACGCTTGCCAGCGATTTTTGATACCGCCAAACTGGCGGCACTGGCCGACGCCTGACAAAGGCAGATCGTCCACATCGTCACATTGTCACACCGGCCATCACGCAACCTGCCTTATCTTGGGCAGGTGGTCACCTTGGTACGCACACCGGACTGACTTTGATCGCGACCACCGCTGACCGCCATGGTTTCCTTATACACACAATACGTACCCAGCGGCCCCCGCACCTTGGTCATAAAACGACCATCACCCAGATCGATTTGTTCGGTCGTCTCGCTACCATTATCACCACGGTAAGCCCCGGCAATACCCAACGCCAGCTTCGATTCCTTGCGTTCATATTTCTGCACCTGACTATTCAAAGGTGCCTGTTTGCGAATCTCTTCCGCAGCCCTGGCCAGTTCGACCGCACTCAGGCCGGGTAATCCCGCCCCGGTAATTGGATCGACTGGCGGTTTGGCGGGAGCCACCGCCTTTTCCGGAATGGCCACGGCTTCGGTGGCAGGTGCGCCGGACACCAATGGCACCGGCGTTACCAGCACGGCTACCGGGTCGGGTAGCGCCCTGGGTAAGCGCGTTTTGGCCCTGGATGCCGTTGCCAGCGCGGCTGCAGGCGTCGCTACCGATGTGGCGGGTGTGGGTATTTTTGGTGCAGGCGCGGGGGTAATGGGGGCGGATGGCAGCAACCACATCAGCATGGGTGGCGCTGCTGCCGCGTCCTGGTGCCGGGTGCGCCCAGTCCACAAGTACAACAGTGCCAGATGCAGCGCGGCAATCACCAGCAAGCCTGTTCCGCTGCGCCAGCGAGAAGGTGGGGAGGAATACGAAACGGCCATTGGTGTCCGGGATCAAAAAAAACACGCACATCATAACATTCCCCTCAGAGCGACTTGTGAACAGTGCGCCCAGGTTGGGCCAGTATCAAATACCAATACTTGCCGCGAATGATGGCAATACGCAGCAACCGACCATAGCTGTTGCCAAATTGGCCGTTTTTTTCGCCTGTTACCCGGTTTCACTGCTATCATTGCGCACTGTTGGCATTCATCTGATAGGAGATCCACATGAGCTTACGCCTGGGCGATACAGCCCCCGATTTTGAACAAGATACCTCACTGGGCCGCATCAAATTTCACGAATGGGCGGGCAATGCCTGGGTGGTGTTATTTTCCCATCCGGCCGATTTCACCCCGGTCTGCACTACCGAACTGGGCCTGACCGCCAAGCTACAACCCGAATTTGAAAAACGCAACGTCAAAGCCATCGCCCTCTCGGTGGATCCGGCGGAAACCCATAAAATCTGGATTCACGATATCGAAGAAACCCAACACACCGTAGTCGGTTTCCCGATCATTGCCGATGCCGACAAAAAAGTCAGCGTGCTGTATGACATGATCCACCCCGAACAATCGGTCACCGCCACCGTGCGTTCGCTGTTCATCATCGACCCGAATAAAAAGGTGCGTTTGATGATTACCTACCCGATGAGCACCGGGCGTAATTTTGATGAAGTACTGCGCGTCATCGATGCCCTGCAACTGACCGACGGCTATACCGTAGCCACCCCCGGCAACTGGAAAGATGGCGACGACGTGATCATTCCCCTCACCGTGCAAGACCCGGACGTACTCAAGCAAAAATACCCCAAAGGCTTTAGCGCCCCACGTCCGTATTTGCGCATGACGCCGCAACCCAACAAGTAAGCAATTTGCAAGCAATTGGCAGGCAATAAGCCACCAAGCCAACCATCATTTTGCCCTTTGCGCGTGAGCAGCGCCTCACGCGCACACCGTCTGCGCCCCCCATGGAATTACGTCAACTGCGCTATTTTGTTTCAATTGTCGATCACGGCTCGCTCTCGCGTGCGGCCCTGGTTTTGCATATTGCGCAGCCTGCACTGACCCAGCAACTGCGACAACTGGAAGATGAACTTGGCGCGCAACTGCTGCATCGTTCGGCCCAAGGCGTAATGAGTACCGATGCCGGTAAAATCTTTTACCAGCATGCACAGGCCATCCTGAAGCAGGTAGCCGATGCCAAATCTGCCGTCACCCAGTCCGCCGACCGCCCGAGTGGCACTGTTGCAATTGGTGTGCCGCAAAGCATTTCCGGCGCACTGGCCCTGCCGCTACTGTTGGCTGCACAACAGCGTTACCCTGAAATTGAATTACAACTGACTGAAGAATTGACCGGCAATTTGATCGAGCAGTTAAAATCCGGACGCATCAATCTCGCAGTTCTTTTTGATGACGGCCAACTGCAAGGTTTTGCCAGCACGCCGATGGTGGAAGAACAAATGTTATTTGTCCTCAGGCGCGACTCACCACTGGCCAAACAAAGCTTCAGCCGCCGCAAAACCATTACCCTGGCCGATGCCGTAAGCCACACCCTGATTCTGCCCGGTATGGCACATGGTGTGCGCCCCGGCATTGAAAGCACCGCACGTGCGCATGGCCTGTCGTTGACGCATGTGATTGAAATCAATTCGGTGGCGATTTTAAAATCGGCGATTTTGGCAGACATGGGTGCCACCATCATTCCGGTCGCCCCCTTGCTGGATGAAATTGAGCGCGGCCAAATGCTGGCCTTGCCACTTACCCCGTCGATTACCCGCACCGTGACCCTGTGCGCCTCAAAAACCATCCCCCTGACCAATGCCGCCAGCGCCGTGGCACGGCTGGTGCTGGAAGTTGCAGACCAACTGTGCGACACCGGCCGCTGGCGCGGAACCCGGGTTCTGGCGCGCAGCGCGGGCTAGCCGGGTATCGGAATTGCCGCGCTACTTACATTTGCGCCATCACGCCCTGTGCCAGCGCCTGCTGGATCAACGCCTTGATTTTGGCTTTATTTTCAGGTTTCAATTTGGTGGTCAGGTTGCCCCCGACCATTTCATCTTGCAGTTGCCCCATCTCGGCTTGCAATTGTTGAGCCTTTGCAATGATGGTGGCATCGGTGGTGAAATAACTTTTCTCACCAGGGCCTTGCAACCACACCATATTCGGATGTTTTTTTGAATTTTTGATTACATTAAACGCCTGTTCTGCTGACAGGTTGTGGTAGGTGTGGGATGGCTGTTTTTTGGCATCCTGCACCACAATCGCAAACGATGTCTGGTCATTGACCTCAAGCGCCAACTTCGGCGCGCTGGCGGCCCCGGCCTGGGCAGTGGGGTTGGCATGAGCCGGAACCAGCGCCAGACCCATTAACATCATGAGGGAAGATACGAGCAATTTTTTCATTTGATAATCCGCAAAAATTATTAAAATATGGAACCCCAAAAACCAGGAGTCCGGATTATGCAGATTTTTTATCGGAAAATCAACAAATTCCCTTTAAGGAGAGGAAAAAGATACAGAATATCTTGTCAGCGTCACCCCGCTGCAACATTTTCATCCCCAAAGCGTGCCCGTACTCTTGCATGAAAACTACTACGGCAGATAGCTGATGCCATTACTGATCGCCGCCGCCACCCCGCTCTTGTTTTCCGCGCTCTCGGAAAATTCGGCCAGCACCTGCGCCCGCGTCACCCCCGCACCCAGCGCGTTGACCCAAAAGGCATAACCACCCGGCTCCGGCTCGCGGTGCAGCACATTGTTATACAAGCGCGTAACAAAGGCTTCATTGCCCGGGTTATTGCCGTAGATAGCGATAAATTCCGCACTATCGATAAAGCCTGCCGCCACTTGCTGCAAGCTCACCTGGCGGTCCAAGGCACCAATCCAGAAACCCAGACCCGCCAGATCCGGTGTGCGATTAAACGCCGCTTGATAAACCCGATAACCCTTGCCCGCAGCACCATCGGTATCAAACGCCAACACCTGATCCGCAAAGCGGATGCGCGTCACCGCCCCCAGATTGCGTACATTGCCGTTGCCATCCACCAGACTATAGCCGCTGGCATCATGCCGCACGGTATAGCTGGCGCGGTTGCCGGATACCGTCACCACGCTGGCCGCCTGCGCTTCCAGCGCACCAATAGCAGGCAGCGCAGGACGGGCTTGGCCGTTTTGATCAAGCGTGCCTTGCGCCTCCAGCAGCAAGCCACGCCCCAGCAAAGTACTGGAAGCGGATGGCGTCAGTGCCGCAAAAGCACTGGCGGCCAGTTTGTCAAAACTGCTGGCATCCAGCACCAGCCCCTGATTCGCCCCCACACCCGGTGCGGCCAGCGCATTGGTGAGCGAATACACCGAACGGCTACCCTCGCTGATATTGCTACAGCCGTTGGCGGGCAGCGGGTTGCTGCCGTTGTACCAGTAATTGCCATCAAACGCCAGTTGCGCGCTGCCATCAATCACATTCAAAGGACAAGGCGCAGTACTGCCACCCAGTGCATTACCGAAATGGCCGTTGATCGAGGCGAACAGATTGTTTTTAATAGTCAGATTGGCACTGCGCAAAACCCGGCCCACTGGCGCCGGCGCATTCGAGCCGACGCCCCAGCATGGGTTGACGGTGACGTAATCGCTGCCATTCCAGAACTGGCAATCACTGCCCGCCCCTTCACTGGCACCCAGCACCATGCTGTCATGCACCCGGATCGCATCGCCACCAAACACCGTGCCATCATCCACGGGCACCTGATATTGCGCGCTGAACAAAATGCTGTTGCCCAATGCGCTGCAATCGGTACAGCCAGCAAAATCCAGCGCCGCCTCGCGCGCGTCGATGATCAGGTTGTTGCGCAACACAAAGCGCAACGCTTCGTAGTCGTAACGATTATCGCTGCTGAAATAATACGCCGCATCGGTATTTTCCCCACCCAGCGCCACCCGCCGCACACGGTAAAAAGTATTACGTTCCACCGTAACATCGGTCGAACCGCCCTTGGCTTCAATCCCCTGGCCACCGCCGGAATTGGCGATGACATTGCCCGCAAACAGGGCGTTATGCACGCCGACATTATCAATACCATGGCGACTGGTCTGGCGCACCCGGCTGTTGAGCACCCAAAGCTGCTCCACCTGATTAAACTTCATGCCGTCCAGCCCCTGGCCGATGCTCAACTCACCACTTTCGGCATCGAGTTCAAACAGATTTTGAATCGTCACATTGCGCACCAGAATATGATGCGAGGGCTCGAATTTACCGTAGATATTGCTATTTAGCGTGCCTGCGTTATTGGCATTTTGATCGGCCAACAGCGCCGCCCCCGCCACATGAATCCCGGCCGAAGCCTGCAAGGGTTGCGGCGCGGCGTGGCTATGGGTGGTAGCATTCCAGGCACCGACTTCAGGTGGCCCGATGGTAACGCCTTCTATCGCCAGATACGACACGCCCAGCAAATTGATACCGTGCTCCAGCCGGGTGGCGTTGGGCGTACTGTCGGCAGCGATCAGCCAGATTGGCGTACTCACGCTGCGAAACAGGCGCTGGGCAAAAATTTCCGCCCCCAGGTTATCCGCATACAGCCCAGCAGCCAACCGGATGCGCACGGGGCGATCCGCATACATGGCCTGGGCCTGATTCAATGCCGCCTTGATGCCGGCCGTACCCTGCGCTGGCTGCACATCAATATTCACCCAGTCTGCCTCGCGCACGTTCGACAAAAACACCGGCTCACTGCACGCCATTGGACTGCATTCCGTCACCACCCGGGCCAGCAGCGCCGATGGCATCGCCAGCGCCAGACCTGCCAACCAAATCAGCCGAATCAACCAATCCTTGTATGCCAATCGTTTCATGTCTTGCTCCCCACGCAGAAATCCCGCCGCAATCATGCTGGCAGTATAGCATCGCATCCGCTGGCAAAAACACAGGCCCATGCAGTGCCCCATAAGCCGCACTTATACCCCCATGCGCATTCGGTATTTCCCAAGCGTGGACGAACTGACTACACTGGCTGGACAGTTTGGCGTTACCGCACCAAAGCCTGTATGTCACTACCGTGGCAGCAAGATTTGCCGTTCAAAAGCCTTACCCGGCGTATGATCGTCAAATGCGATTCTGAAATACCCTTTTGGAGACAACCCTGATGCAGGAATTCCTGTTTGCGTTTGCCGGCAACGCGCACAGTATTGCAATCCCCCGCCTTACCCTGCCCGTTCAGCCTTCCCTGCTGGACACCTTCTCCTATTCTTTCAGCGCTTGCTACCTTTCAATCCAAAGGCAAATTGTTGCACGCCGCCACAAATCAAAAACAGCGCCCGAAACCCGGCATATAATGACGCTATCAAAAAAATCCGTATAAAAAGGAATTCACATGAACGACTTATCCGTAGCAAAGAATGCGAACCCGGCCAGCCAACCGCTTACCGAATACAAACCAACCCACAAGGTACGTTTTGTCACTGCCGCTTCTTTGTTCGATGGGCACGATGCCTCGATCAACATCATGCGCCGTATTTTGCAAGCCAATGGCGCTGAAGTGATCCATCTGGGCCACAACCGCTCGGTCGATGACGTGGTCACCTGCGCACTGCAGGAAGACGTGCAGGGCATCGCCATTTCCAGCTATCAGGGCGGGCATGTCGAATACTTCAAATACATGATCGATTTACTCAAACAACGCGGCGGTGCCCACATCAAGGTATTTGGTGGCGGCGGCGGCGTGATTGTGCCCGATGAAATTGCCGACCTGCACGCCTATGGCGTCAGCCGCATTTTCAGCCCGGAAGATGGCCAGCGCATGGGCCTGGTCGGCATGATTTTATCGATGATGCAAGCCTGCGACATCGACCTTTCCCCGTATGCCCCGACCGATCTGGCCGCCCTGCAAAGTGGCGACGTGGCCAAGGATGTGTCAACTAAGCATCGCACCCTGGCGCAATTGATCACGGTACTGGAAAACGGCAACGTCAGCCCGGCCTTAAAAACCGCGCTGCACAAGGCCGCCGAAAGCAGCAACGTGCCCACGCTCGGCATTACCGGCACTGGCGGCGCGGGTAAATCTTCCCTCACTGATGAACTGGTACGCCGCATCCGTCTGGATCAGGGCGACAACCTGCACATTGCCATCATTTCCATCGACCCCTCGCGCCGCAAATCCGGCGGTGCCTTGCTGGGTGACCGCATCCGCATGAATGCCATCAACCCGTGGCTCAAGGTTGACAAAGACGGCCAGCGCCTGCAAACCCGGGTCTTCATGCGCTCGCTCGCCACCCGCGAAGCCGGTTCCGAAATTTCCCAAGCCTTGCCCGACGTGATCGCCGCCTGCAAAGTCGCGGGTTTTGATTTGATCATCGTCGAAACCTCCGGCATCGGCCAGGGCGACGCCGCCATCGTGCCGCATGTGGATGTCTCGATGTATGTGATGACACCGGAATTTGGTGCCGCCAGCCAGCTCGAAAAAATCGACATGCTGGACTTTGCCGATTTTGTCGCCATCAACAAATTCGACCGCAAAGGCGCACTCGATGCCTTGCGTGACGTAGCCAAACAATACCAGCGCAACCGCGAACTGTTCAGCCAGCGCCCGGAACAAATGCCGGTGTACGGCACCCAGGCCAGCCGCTTCAATGACGATGGCGTCACCGCGCTGTACCACGGCCTGCTGCCCAAGCTGGTAGAAAAAGGCTTGAAAGTTTCCGCCAGCAAGCTTCTTGATACCGGAGTCAAATCGTCCAGCGGCAAAAACGTGATCGTGCCGCCCGCCCGTGCGCGCTACCTGGCCGAAATTGCCGACACCGTGCGCGCCTACCACCGCCACACCGGCAAGCAAGTCAAACTGGCGCGTGAAAAGCAGCAACTGGTGGAATCCAAACGCATGCTGCTGGCCGCACGCAAAATGGGTGCCGCCACGGCTGATTTTGATGACTTGATTGCGGATCGCGACAACCATCTGGACGCCAACAGCAAACAATTGCTAACCCAATGGCCCGACATGCAAGCCGCCTATGCCGGTGACGAATACGTGGTCAAAATCCGCGATAAAGAAATCCGTACCAAGCTGGTGCAAAACACCCTGTCCGGCACCAAAATCCGCAAAGTCGCCATCCCCAAATTTGAAGACCATGGCGAAGTATTGCGCTGGTTGATGCTGGAAAACGTGCCCGGCAGCTTCCCGTATAGCGCAGGCGTGTTCGCCTTCAAGCGCGAAGGCGAAGACCCGACCCGCATGTTTGCCGGTGAAGGCGACGCCTTCCGCACCAACCGCCGCTTCAAGCTGGTTTCCACCGGCATGGACGCCAAGCGCCTCTCCACCGCCTTCGATTCCGTCACCCTGTACGGTGCCGACCCGGCCATCCGCCCCGACATCTACGGCAAAATCGGCAATTCCGGCGTCTCGATTGCCACGCTGGATGACATGAAAGTGCTGTACGAAGGCTTCAACCTGTGCAGCCCATCGACCAGCGTGTCGATGACCATCAACGGCCCGGCGCCAACCATTCTGGCGATGTTCATGAACACCGCCATCGACCAACAAATCGACAAATTCAAGCAAGACAACAAGCGCGAACCAACCGCCGACGAAACCCAGAAAATCCGCGCCTGGGTACTGGAAAACGTGCGCGGCACCGTGCAGGCTGACATTCTGAAAGAAGACCAGGGCCAAAACACCTGCATCTTCTCGACCGAATTCAGCCTGAAGGTCATGGGCGATATTCAGGAATATTTTGTGCATCACCAGGTGCGCAATTTTTACTCGGTCTCCATCTCCGGCTACCACATCGCCGAAGCCGGTGCCAACCCTATCTCGCAACTGGCCTTCACGCTCTCCAACGGCTTCACCTTTGTCGAAGCCTACCTGGCGCGCGGCATGCACATTGACGACTTCGCGCCCAATCTGTCCTTCTTCTTCAGCAACGGCATGGACCCGGAATACACCGTACTCGGCCGCGTCGCGCGCCGTCTGTGGGCCGTGACCATGCGCGACAAATACGGTGCCAACGACCGCAGCCAAAAACTGAAATACCACATCCAGACCAGCGGCCGCAGCCTGCACGCGCAAGAAATCGACTTCAACGACATCCGCACCACACTGCAAGCGCTGATCGCCATCTACGACAACTGCAACAGCCTGCACACCAACGCCTACGACGAAGCCATCACCACCCCGACCGACGAATCGGTGCGGCGCGCACTGGCGATCCAGCTCATCATCAACCGCGAATGGGGCCTGGCCAAAAACGAAAACCCGAACCAGGGCAGCTTCATCATCGAAGAACTGACCGATCTGGTGGAAGAAGCGGTACTGCAAGAGTTTGAACGCATCGCCGAGCGCGGCGGCGTGCTGGGCGCGATGGAAACCGGCTACCAGCGCGGCAAGATTCAGGACGAAAGCATGACTTACGAGATGCTCAAGCACACCGGCGAGCTGGCCATCATCGGCGTCAACACCTTCCGCAACCCGAAAGGCGGCGGCGAAGTCACCAAGATCGAACTGGCACGCTCCACCGACGACGAAAAACAATCGCAACTCAAACGCCTGGAAGACTTCCACACCCGGCATGCGGCAGAAGCACCGGCAGCGCTGGCAGCACTGCAGCAGGCGGCGATTGAGAATGAGAATGTGTTTGCCAAGCTGATGGATGCGGTACGGGTTTGCTCGCTGGGGCAAATTACCACGGCCTTGTTTGAGGTGGGGGGGCAGTATCGGCGGAATATGTAAGTCGCCTTGCGCGCCAACATGATCACTATTCTTTCTTCGGATTGCTATCGTGGCCTGTCCGCACCCTT
>JBDLSU010000831.1:0-5744 GCA_039799405.1 Pseudomonadota bacterium
TTCACCTGGGCCGACTCGATTACCACGCTGATGCGGCCCTTGCTTTCGATCCGGGTGCGGCGTTCTTCAGCCCAGGCCTTGTGCGACTCACCTTTGGGGGTCTGGAAATCGTTGGCGTAGCTGTTCAAATAAGTGCGTACATCTTTGGAACTCCAGGCTTTGGCCCAGGCATGCAGGGTACGCAGGGCTTCGTCCTGGTCGGCATCGGATTTGGATTCGGGTTTGGGCTCCGGCTTTTTCACTTCGGGTTTGGCTTCAGCCTTGCTACTTGCCTTGGCTTCCGGCTTCACCTCTGGCTTGGCTTCTACCTTGGCGCTGGCCTTTACCTCTGCTTTGGGCTCGGGTTTGGCTTCGGGCTTGGGTTCGACCCTGGCAACTTGCACCGGTGCCGGGGTGGGGGCAGGGGTGGCGGCAGCTTTGGCCGGGGTCGCTGCCTTCGCTAGCTGCACTTCGGCGGGTTTGTTGCTGCTCATGGTGCGAACCAGGGCCAGCTTCTTTTTGGCCGATGGGCTGGCGGCATCAAGTTGTACCGCTTTGTCGTAAGCCTGCGTCGCCAGTTTGGTGTAATTGTCAGCTTGCAAGGCTTTGTCATAAGCCTGGCTGGCCAGTTTGGCATACACATCGCCCAGATTTTCATAGGCGGTGGCATAGCTGGGGTGGGTGCGAATGGCCGATTCCAGCGCGGTTCTGGCTTTGTCGTACTGGCCGCTGGAAGCGTACAGCACCGCCAGATTGTTATAGGGTTCGGGTAATTCCGGGAAATCTTCGGTCATTTTGGTAAAAATGGCGATGGCTTCCGGGTTCTTGTTTTGTTCGGTCAGAATCAAACCTTTTAAGAAACGCATCTGCGCATCTTTCGGGCGTTGTGCCAAGGCCGCATCAACTTTGCTCAGGGCTTCAGAAAACTGCCCGGCACGAATATGCTTGCTAATGTCGGCAAAGTCATCGGCGTAACTCAGTTGCGGTGCGACAAATAGGGTGGCACTGAGCAAAATGGCTCTGACAGACGATAAAGAAAGCAGGCGATGCTGCTTGAAACGGCGACCGAGGGAATAGAGCATGGGATTTATCAATGATATACTGGTGCGAAGTTCGACATTCTATCAAAGAAGCGCGCAGTTTTGGCAATCTTGCATGATCAAGCCGCATCAAGTGTTGTTAACCGGGCTGAATTATTCTCGATTGTGGTTAACCGCTGACCAAAAATTTGACTTTAACCTATTTAATTTCCAATGAGTAATCTAAAAATCTACAACACGCTGGCGCGTGAAAAGCAAACTTTTGTTCCCATGCAAGCCGGAAAAGTCGGCATGTATGTTTGCGGCATGACAATTTATGATTACTGCCACGTGGGCCATGCGCGCATGATGATGGCCTTTGATGTGGCTTACCGTTGGTTGATGGCCTCCGGCTACGATGTTAATTATGTGCGCAATATTACTGACATCGAAGACAAAATCATCCGCCGTGCAGTGGAAAACGGCGAAACCATTGGTGAATTGACCGCGCGTTTTACCGCATATATGGATGAAGACACCCGTGCGCTCGGTATTTTGCCAGCGCGCCAGGTACCGCGTGCCACCCAGTATGTGGGGCAAATGCTGGCGCTGATTGAAACGCTGGAGCAAAAAGGTCTGGCCTACCAGGCCGAAGATGGCGACGTTAATTACGCGGTGCGCAAGTTTCCCGGCTATGGCAAGCTGTCTGGCCGTTCGCTTGACGATTTGCGCGCCGGGGAGCGGGTGGAAGTCAATAGCGGCAAGCGCGATCCGCTGGATTTTGTGTTATGGAAGGCGGCCAAGCCATCCGAACCAGCCGAAGCCAAATGGGCTTCCAAATGGGGTGACGGGCGTCCGGGCTGGCATATTGAATGCTCGGCCATGGCTTGCGCCATTCTGGGCGAACAATTTGATATCCACGGCGGTGGCCTGGATTTGCAATTTCCGCATCATGAAAACGAAATCGCTCAATCCGAAGGGGCCAATGGCAAGCCACTGGCCAATTACTGGATGCACAATGGTTTTCTGGAAGTGGACAATGAAAAAATGTCCAAATCCCTGGGCAATTTTTTCACCATCCGCGACGTGTTGAAACGCTTTGATGCCGAAGTCATTCGCTTTTTCATCTTGCGTTCGCACTATCGCAGTCCACTCAATTATTCCGATGTGCATCTGGATGAAGCGAAAGCGGCACTCACGCGCTTGTATCTGACCCTGAAGGAAGTGCCGGTTGCTGGTGCGGATGCGGTTGACTGGCAGGAAGCGCATGCACAACGCTTTGCCGAAGCGATGGATGATGATTTCAATACCCCACTGGCCTTGAGCGTATTGGGCGCATTGGCCAATGAAGTTAATCGCGACAAGTCTGCCACGCAAGCTGCGCAATTGAAGGCGCTGGCTGGTGTGCTGGGTTTGCTGGAACGCAGCCCTGCCGAATTTTTGCAAGCGGCATCGGTTCAGGATGGTATCAGCACCGAACAAATTGAAGCCCAAATTGCGGCCCGGCTGCAGGCCAAGAAAGACAAGCAGTTTGCGCTGGCGGATCAGATCCGTGCTGATTTGTTGGGTGCTGGCATTGTGCTGGAAGACAAACCGCAGGGTGTGACCGAATGGCGTCGCGCATGAAGCAGGGCGCTATCGCGAGCCCGGCAGCGGTGCAATTGCCGCATTTCTGGGAGCAGGCCAAAACGGAATTGATGCAGCGTGACCGCATCATGAACAAGTTGATTCCACAGTTTGGCGATTTGCACCTGGTCAGCAAGCGCGACCCCTTCACCACGCTGGCGCGTTCGGTGGTGGGGCAGCAGATTTCGGTCAAGGCGGCAGAAACGGTGTGGCAGCGCTTCATGTTGCTGTGCCCCAAGTGTACGCCAGCCCAGGTGTTAAAGCTGGATATTGAGCAAATGCGCGGCAGTGGACTGTCCAAGCGCAAGGCCGAGTATATTCTCGATCTGGCGCAGCATTTCAAAGATAAAAAAGTGCATGCCGAAAAATGGTCGGAAATGGGCGACGAGGCAGTAATTGGCGAACTGGTGCAAATTCGCGGTATCGGGCGCTGGACCGCTGAAATGTTTTTGATTTTTAATTTGTGTCGGCCTGATGTCTTGCCACTGGATGATGTGGGCCTGATCAATGGCATCAGTCTGAATTATTTTTCCGGCGAACCGGTTTCGCGCAGCGATGCGCGTGAAGTGGCGGCTAACTGGCAACCCTGGCGCACCGTTGCCACCTGGTATATCTGGCGCAGCCTGGAAGCGGCACCGGTGGTATATTGATGGCTGGTGCAATCGCAGCGAATGCATCGTTAAAAAGCAGTTGCATTCGCTGCGTTAAAACGGTTTTGTTCTGTATTCAGGTGTTGGTAGATTGAACTGATTCACTTGTTTCAATGTTTCTCAATTGTCTGGCCCCGAAATCCGGGATTATGGTGCGGGAAATTAATGCTTGTCGTCATCCCCCGCTTTGCATATAATGGCGGCGATTAGATGGCTCCGCGCTGATGGCGGCACAACCAAGGAATTGCAATGATTAAAACAACTTTCCTCAATTTCGAGCAACCAATTGCCGAATTGGATGCAAAAATCGAAGAGCTACGCTTCGTACAAGATGATTCAGCCGTCGATATTTCTGAAGAAATCGACCGCCTCGCCAAAAAAAGTCAGCAACTGACCAAAGATATTTACGCCAAACTGACCCCATGGCAGGTTTCTTTGATCGCCCGCCACCCGCAACGCCCTTACACCATGGATTATGTCAACGGTATTTTTACCGATTTCCATGAGCTGCATGGTGATCGTCATTTTGCCGATGACCAGTCCATCGTCGGCGGTCTGGCCCGTTTCAACGGTCAGGCTTGTATGGTGATCGGTCACCAAAAAGGGCGTGATACCAAAGAACGCGCGATGCGCAATTTCGGTATGTCGCGTCCCGAAGGCTATCGCAAGGCACAACGCCTGATGAAGCTGGCCGAAAAGTTTGGCATTCCGATTTTTACCTTTGTCGATACGCCGGGTGCATTCCCCGGAATTGATGCCGAAGAGCGTTGTCAATCCGAAGCGATTGGCCATAATCTGTATGTCATGGCTGAATTGAAAGTACCCCTGATCGCCACCATTATCGGCGAAGGTGGTTCCGGTGGTGCGCTGGCGATTGCCGTGGGCGACGCCGTGCTGATGCTGCAATACGCAACCTATGCCGTTATTTCCCCTGAAGGTTGCGCCTCGATCCTGTGGAAAACCTCCGAACGCGCAGCCGATGCAGCCGAAGCACTGGGTTTGACTGCCCATCGCCTGAAGGCCATGGGCCTGATCGACAAAATCATCAATGAACCACTCGGCGGCGCGCACCGTGATCCGAAGCAAATGGTGGTGTTATTGAAGCGCGCACTGGCAGATACCTTGCGTCAGTTCCAGGGCGTGAAAACCAAAGATTTGCTGGCCGCACGTCATGAAAAACTGATGAGCTACGGTAAATTCAAGGAAACCACCTCGCTCGCTGATTCTGAATAAAATCGTTTGAAACAAGCCTTATCCGCTCTGGCGCATGGTATGCAAACCATGCTATGCGCCGATTCTGCCGCTTTTGCCGCCGGCTCTGCTGCTGCCTCTGCAGCCGCTGCTACATTGGCAGCTTCTTCATCTTTGGCGCTGGCCTATAGTGGCGGGCGCGACTCCACCGCGCTGTTGCATCTGGCGCGAGCCTGGGCGCAGCAATACGGCCATACCCTTTACGCTTTTCACGTACATCATGGCATCAGCCCAAATGCTGACGCCTGGGCCGCGCATTGTCAGCAAACCTGTGAGCGTTTGGAGGTGCCGTTTGCGATGGAACGGGTTAGCCTCGCGAGCGGCCCGAGTGTGGAAGCGGCCGCGCGCAATGCGCGCTATGCGGCACTCGGACGCATGTGCCGTGCCCACGGGGTAGGACTGTTATTGACGGCGCACCACCAGGACGATCAGGCTGAAACCGTGTTGCTGCAATTGTTGCGTGGCAGCGGTATCGCTACCGGCATGGAACCGCTGAAACGAGCCCCGGCCTTATTCTTGAGCGATGACATCTGGCTGTCGCGCCCGGCGCTGGCTATGCCACGTTCGGTGCTATGCGACTGGTTGCTTGCGGCAGGCATCGATTATGTCGATGATGAGTCCAACCTCGATCCGCGCTATACCCGTAGCGGTTTGCGTCGCCAGATTATGCCGCTGCTGGCCCAGCAGTTTCCCGGCTTTGTGGAGCGCCTGGGGCGCAGCGCCCAGCATGTGCAAAGTGCCCAGCGCCTGTTGCAGCAATTGGCCGAGCAAGACTGGCAGCGTTACCGGCTTGAACCGGGCGCAGGCTTGCGTCACGCAGGCTTGCAAATGCAGGCGCTGCGCGAGCTGGATCAGGACCGGGTGCAAAACCTGCTGCGCTACTGGCTGGCGCAACGTGGTGCGCGCATGCCCGGCACGGCCTGGCTGGTGGAAGCGATTACCCAATTGCAAAGTGCGCGTGAGGATGCGCAGGTTTGCATCGATTATGCCGACGGCCAGTTTCATCGCCATCGCGATACCATTTATCTGGCACCACGTTGGCAGCCAGCAGACCAGTTCATCAAATTTCGTTGGCAGGGTGAAACCAGTTTGCCATTTCCAGCCTTTAGTGGAGCTCTGCTAATTCGTCCGGCAGACGAAAACCAGCCCGGTGTGGCAGCCGACTGGTTACGCAGTCAGGTATTGCAATTACGTTATCGCGAGGGTGGCGAGCGTTTAA
>JBDLSU010000832.1:0-5985 GCA_039799405.1 Pseudomonadota bacterium
TCTCGCACGAATTGCGCACCCCGCTCACCTCCATCCGTGGCGCACTCGGCCTGATGGTGGGCGGCGCACTCGGCCCGGTGCCAACACCGATGCAAAAATTAATGAATGTAGCCAAAGACAACGCCGAACGGCTGGCCACCCTGGTCAATGACATTCTGGACTTTGAAAAACTCGAATATGGCGGCATGCTGTTTCAGAAAGAACCGCACAGCCTGTTCAAGCTGGTGCAATCGGCCATGGACAGCAACCAGGGCTATGCCGACAAATTTTCGATCCGGCTGGTGCTGCTTGCCAACGCCGACCCGCAATGCCAGGTGCTAACCGACGCCAACCGTCTGCTGCAAGTCTTGTCCAACCTGATCTCCAACGCCATCAAATTTTCGCATCCGCAAGGCCAGGTCGAAGTCAATGTAGAAACCAGCGCCCGCCATGCCCGGGTCTGGGTGATCGATCACGGCATTGGCATCAGCAGCGCCTTCCAGAAACAAATATTTGGCAAATTTTCCCAGGAAGACGGTTCCGGCCAACGCAAATACGCTGGCACCGGGCTGGGCCTGAGCTTGTCCAAAGCCATGATCGAAAAACTGGGTGGAACAATTGGCTTTGACAGCGTGGAAGGTCAAGGCTCGCGCTTTTACATTGAACTGCCACTGACCGCCCGCGCCAACATCGCACCAGGAGAACCGAATGAAACCAGCAAACCATAGCATGCCGATCCGGCAGCGCCCCCGCATCCACACCCTGGGGCTGCACGCCCTGTTTGGCCTGGCTGGCCTGTTTGGCCTGCTGCTGGCACCAGCGGCGCACAGCAATGAAGCGCTGGCGCTGATGTATTACGAGCGCCCACCGTTCATGATGGACAGCACCGACGCCAGCGGCACCGTCAGCGTCAACGGCATCAGCGCCGACCCCAGCGCCGCCGCCATGAAAGCGGCTGGCCTGCCGTTTCGCTGGCACAAATTTGGGGCCAAACGGATTATGGAAATCATCCAGGAAAATTCCCTCGCCGCCTGTGGCGTCGGCTGGTTTAAAACCGCCGAGCGCGAACAATACGCCAAATTCAGCCGCCCCATCTACCGCGACAAACCCTGGGTTGCCCTCACCCCGAAAAAATTCACCCTGCCCGCCAATACCACCATCGCCAGCCTGCTGACCAACAAAGACAACCGCATTCTGGTCAAAGAAAACTTTACCTACGGCGGGCTGGACCTGCTGATGCAAAAAGCCCAGTCCACCCGCATCAGCACCACCGCAGAAATCAGCCAGATGGTACAAATGATCAAGGCCAACCGCGCCGACATCATGTTTCTGGCCGACGAAGAAGCCAGCTACCTGCTGGAACAAGGCGGCTTTCGCGCCAGCGACTTCAACCTGGTACGCTTTCCGGACATGCCCAAGGGCATATTGCGCTACTTTATGTGCAGCAAGAAAGTGCCGGATGAGGTGATACAGAAATTGAATGCGGTGATACGGTTTGAGGGGTGAGGTGCTGCGGGCGCGATCTGTGGCAAGTGTCTCATTAACCGACGCTTGCAAGCATGCGGATTCCGATACCCGACAGGATCGCGACAGCAGCAGCGAAGTAACGTAAAATTCCGCTCTACCGTATTTTTCGCATCACGATTTAGATCAGCGCAAAAAATCAAAAAACAAACCAATTATTAAAAATGACAACACCCGTTCCACAACCTCGACAATTAACCGTTATCGACCTGTTTTCCGGTGCGGGTGGTTTTTCGCTCGCTGCGCGCAGGTGCGGATTAAACGTACTGGCTGCAGTGGAATTTGATAAAGATGCTTGTCAAACCTATCGCGATAACATTATTAATAAATCAATTAATAAGCCGCAGCTATTTGAAAAAGACATATTAAAGCTTGAAGCAGGAAAATTCCGTGAGGAGTTGAAACTTGAACCCCGGGCATTGGATATTTTGATTGGTGGCCCACCTTGCCAAGGATTTTCTACCCATCGCATCAATGACAAAGGCATTGACGACCCGCGTAACCAGCTCCTGCTTCGCTATTTCGACTTTGTGAAAGAATTGCGCCCCAAACTTTTTCTTGTGGAAAATGTGCCTGGCTTGCTGTGGAAACGGCACGCCGCTTATCTTGAAAAATTTCAAGAAATTGCGAAGGAAAATGGCTATACCGTAATGGCGCCAGTACGCTTGAACGCGAAAGACTATGGCGTACCGCAACATCGGGCAAGGGTGTTTATTCTTGGCATCAGAAACGACATTGATGCCAGCAAACTGGCTTGGCCCCCCTCACCTACCCATTTTGCACCAAGCGTAGAAGGCAAACCGACCTGGAAAAATGCATCAATGGCATTTGAACCGCCGCCTGCTGACGTAGAAAACAAACTTTTGCCGATATTGGGCCTTGCCAAAGTTAAAGCACTGGAATATGGCACGCCCGTATTATCCAGCGATGCCGATGCTTCCGCAGTACACATGAACCATACACCTGCATTGATAGCGCGCTTTGCCGAGACCCCCATCAATGGCAGCCGAACCGATACCGATTTCAGACTTCCCTGCCACAGCGGCGACTACCCCGGTCACAAAGATGTTTACGGTCGCGTCAAGCTAGGCCAGCCAGGGCCAACCATTACCACTGGCTGTTTCAATCCGTCAAAGGGGCGTTTTTTACACCCTTGGCTCAACCATGGCATTACCGTCCGTCACGCCGCTCGGCTACAGACATTTCCAGAAAATTTTGTTTTTTTTGGCGGCATGACCAGCCAAGGCAAGCAGGTTGGAAATGCAGTGCCCGTTGAATTGGGTGCTCATTTATTAGAGGAATTAAGGGTATTTCTGCTTACGCACAATCGGGCAACACCAGTTGCAACGCATCCGACGAGAAAAAGCAGTGTCGCTGAGACAGAGTGTGATTGCTTGGTCTAAATTCAACAAACCACCACTTATCGCCTTTGACAACATCGCCATTCGTTTTGTAAAAGTCCAACAGTACTTAAGTATTCCAATAAAAAACCCAGAGTTGTGCGTGGCATTATAGTTTTTGTCGTATGATCGGCTAATTCGCGATTTACGCCACCAAAACTATAAATAACAATTTGCACTGGGAACGTGATTTAAAAAAATATTTTCCCCTACCACTATTCACACATGCTGAATCATCGCAAATACGGATACGCCAAGTGACTATCGAAAACACGTCCTTCAAAACTCGCGCTAGAACGATAGATCATCTTGGGCGAGAACAAATTGCTGACTGTCCGACAGCCATCTCTGAGCTTTGGAAGAATGCATATGATGCTTATGCTCGCAATGTTGAGCTACATATTTTTGACGGCAAGCCAGAGGTTGCTGCACTTGTAGACGATGGCCATGGGATGAATAAATCGGAGTTAGTTGAAAAGTGGCTTGTGGTCGGCACCGAATCTAAAGCAACAGGTAGTGCGACGCCGGAGCAAGATCGACTCGGACTACCTGAACGCCCTAGGCAAGGCCAAAAAGGTATTGGTCGCTTATCCTGTGCCACTATGGGATCATTACTGCTCTTGGTGACAAAAAAACAAGAAAATCCTTTTTCGGCAGTATTAATCGACTGGCGTATCTTTGAGAATCCTTTTTTACTGCTTAACGATGTAAAAATTCCCGTCATAGAATTTGCAGACAAAACAGAATTAGCATCACACCTTCCAAATATGTTTGATGTACTAATGAGCAATATTTGGGGGGATGGAACAGATTTAGAGCAAGAACGGAATAGGCGTGTCCAAAGTGCATGGCATTCATATGATGAATTTGAAAAAAGGGCAAAGGGATACGCAAAAACACGCGAAGAGATAGAGTCGAGAATAATCGATACATGTTTTGAATTACGCCACTTCAACTGTTGGCCTGTGTGGAATGGAGTGGCAACGCAAGGTACTGCATTGTTTGTTACTGGAATCTCGGACGACCTACTTGCACATTTATCGAGAGAATCATTGGACAATTCAACAAGTCTTGAGCACGCAACTAGAACAAGATTTCATGAAACACTATCCGGATTTATTGATCCATATTTTCGTGAAAATGAAAAAACACCTGGCGCGGATTTTGCCTGCACTGTAATTGCTTGGAATGGAGATTTGCAGCGAATTATTATAGATAAGGCATCCAGCTTTAGTGTTCATAATCTGGATCAAATGGAACATTTTGTCGAAGGCGAGATAGATGAAACAGGTGTGTTCAATGGCCGAGTTCGGTTTCTAGGAATAGATTTTCCTGGGATAACAATTCCACCACGAGAACCGATAAAGAGTAACACTGCTTCACGAGTTGGCCCTTTTTCCATCAGACTGAGTACCTATGAGGTAATGCAAAAAAACACTACACACACCCCCGAACATCATGCAGATCTTGATGAGAAGGCGCGTCGTTATGCAGCATTCATGATACATCGTGATGGATTCCGCCTTATGCCATATGGCCGTGAGGATAATGATTTCTTTCAAATTGAAACCCGTAGATCCAAAAATGCAGGGGATGCCTTTTGGGTCGCGAGGCGAATGTTTGGTGGTGTGAAAATTACCAGAGAAGCAAATCCGAATTTACGAGATAAAGCGGGGCGTGAAGGATTAATTGACAACAAGGCCGCAAAACAATTCCGCGAGATCGTTATAAATCTTTTAGAAGCCCTTGGAAAAAAATATTTTGGAAGAAACTCAGAAAACCGCAAGAAATTACTTCCGGAAATACAGGCTACCAATGAACAAAAAAAAGCCGATCAAGGGAAAAAACAACTAATTACCCGTCAGCGCAAAGACCTTCGATTGAAGCTTAAGCAAAAAGCAGAACCAATTGAACAAATGCTAAATGCAGTCAATACATTTGAAGAGATTTTGATCTCTGGTGAACAATTATCAACACTGGAAAATGCATTTTCTTTACAGCGACAACTAACCAAACTTGGTGAAGAAAGCAAAGAACTGTCATTAGGGCCACGAATTGCCAGCTTAGGTTCCCTTGAGAGCGAGTATTCTGATTATCGAAAAAAAGAAAGAGCTATTGCCACGACTCTAGCCCGAGCCGCCTCAAGTATTAATGTTGCAATTGAAAAATTAAATCCACCTGCTCCCGAAGAAATCATTAAAAAAGAGATTTTTAGCAAAGCAACTAGTCTGAGTAATAGAATCAGACGATGGGGAATCGCTGCGGAAAATGAACTCAAAGAAGAACAAGCACGATTAAGAGATCTTATTGGATCACGTCATCAACTATTCCATAATGAAAATTCCTATCTTATCGATGCTGCGGAAAAAAAATCTATTGAGTTGGGTCATGCACTTGAAACTTTGGAAACTAGTTACCAAAACCTTTCACAGGAAAACGAAGCAATTTTCCCTCCTTATATTGAAGCATTAAAAAGTTTACGTGAGCAAATTGACCTTGAAGGATTGGTAACTCATACAATTAAAGAATCAGCAGACCTTCGAGAAGAAATTGCCAGAATACATGCATTAGCGCAACTTGGCATTACTGTCGAAATTATTGGACATGAAATTGAAGATCTCGACCTTACAATTGAACGTGGATTGGCTACAATGTCTGACGATGTTAAGGAAACTGATGCATTTAAAAGAATTCAAACAGCTCACCATTCATTAAGCGATAGATGGCGTTTTCTATCGCCTTTAAAGTTATCTGGTGAAAAAGTTAGGAAAATAATTTCAGGCCAGGAAATATCCAATTACATGCATGAATTCTTTCTCGATTTTCTCAACCGAAGTGATATTCAGTTAGTAACTACTGATTCGTTCAAAGCGATTCAATTTAGTGAAATGCCTTCTAGAATTTTTCCAGTATTTGTGAATCTTATCAATAATGCACGCTATTGGGTAAGGCACACACACGCCGAGAATAGAATTATTCAAATGGATTTTCAAGATGGACTCGTAATAATCGCTGACAATGGTCCCGGAGTAGCTACTGAAGATATCAATAGCCTATTCACACTTTTTTTTACAAAAAAAGC
>JBDLSU010000833.1:0-6397 GCA_039799405.1 Pseudomonadota bacterium
AGCCGGAGCAAGACGGGGAAATCAGAATAACGGTAAAAGTTTGTGGTGAGCAGATTGAGTTACAATTTGCAGATAATGGCAAAGGAATACCAGAACCATATTTGGACAGGGTCTTTGATCCATTTTTTACCACACAAAGAGCACAAGGTGGCACTGGCCTCGGGTTGAATATCGTATTTAACCTGGTCGTAAAACAGTTTGGCGGTACGATTACGGTAAATAGCGAACCGGGTCACGGTGCGCAATTTACGATACGTTTCCCCCGGGTAGCACCGATATAGGAGCAGGTATGACAGATGACGTGATTGCCGATGATGATGATTGGTTGCTGGAAGATGAGGGGCAACAGAGTGAGGTGGCACTGGTGCCCAGCGATCAAAGGGTTTGGCGGATTTTGATTGTTGACGATGATGCTGACGTGCATGCCGTGACCAGCCTGGCTTTGCGCAATGTTACCTTCAAGGGGCGCGAGCTGGAGCTGTTCAGTGCCTACAGCGGCGAACAGGGTTTTACCATGCTGCGCGACACGCCGGATATTGCGCTGGTCTTGCTGGATGTGGTGATGGAAACCGACGACGCGGGCTTGTTATTGGCGCAGCGCATCCGTGGCGAGTTGAATAACCAGATCGTGCGGGTGGTATTGCGTACCGGCCAGCCCGGGCAAGCGCCAGAGCAGCGCGTCATTATTGAATACGACATCAATGACTACAAGGCCAAGACCGAACTGACCACGCAAAAATTGTTCACCACCGTGATCGCTTCCCTGCGGGCCTATGAAACCCTGTTGATGCTGGAGCGCAGCCGGGTTGGCCTGGGCAAGATTCTGGAAGGTGCGACCAATTTGTATCGCATCCACTCCCTGCGCGAATTTGCTTCGGGGGTCTTGAATCAGGTCAGTGCGATTCTCGACGTAGGGGCCGATGGCGTGTTATGTGTGTTGCAGGCTGAAGGTGTGGAGGGGGCCTTGGCCCCCCAGGTGGTGGCCGCAACCGGTTGTTATTCGCATCTGGCCGAGACTGAAGAGTTGCCCAAAAACCACCAGTTGGCTGCCGCAATTGAGCGCGCTTTCCACGAAAAGCGTAATCAGTATCAACATCCGATCGATGTATTGTTTATCCATACGCAGCAAGGCCATGAATTTGCCATTTCGGTCACGCCACCCTGGCCGCTGACCCAGGTGCAACGCGATTTGATGGAAGTGTTTTGCCACCGGATTGCTGCGGCTTTTGATAATTTGTATTTGTTCGGCCAATTGCACAAGGCGCAGGAAGCCACCGTGGTGGCACTGGCCGATCTGGCCGAGTTCCGTGACGAAGGAACTGGTGGCCATGTACGACGGGTGCAGGTATTGACCGATGCGATTGCCAAGCGCCTGCATGCGCGCGGCCTGTATGCCGATGAAATGTCGCCGCAATTGCTGGAAATGGTCGGTGTGGCCAGTATTTTGCATGACGTAGGCAAGGTCTCCACGCCGGATCATGTGTTATTGAAGCCGGGTTTGCATGATGCCGAAGAGCGTACCGTGATGCAGGCCCACGCCCGGGTCGGGCAGGCAATACTGGAGCGTGCGTCAACCCTGGTGGACGGCCCCAGCTATCTGACCTTTGGTTCGCAAATTGCCGGTGGTCACCATGAGCATTTCGATGGCAATGGATATCCGCGTCAATTAATTGGCACCCAGATTCCATTGGCAGCGCGAATAGTGGCGGTGGTGGATGTGTTTGATGCCCTGCTGCACCGCCGCCCCTACAAGGCTCCCTGGCCATTTGACGAAGTGGTGAGCTATATTCGCCAGCGCAAGGGTAGCCAGTTCGATCCGGAGGTCGTGGATGCCCTGATGGACATCGTGGAGCGCGATCCGATGAGTTGGATCGGGAATGATGAATAAAGTGTTGCGGCCAGGATAAAATGCCGATCTTGCCGCATCGACTTAACTATTTCCCGCTTGCGCCGTAATATACTCGGATCAATGTGGTGAACGAACTGTGATTGCCCAAACCGGATACGCCGGGTACATGGGTAAAGTCAGAAAAATGCTTTCGCCCAATTTACCTGTGGGATTGATGACATGAACCGACTTGATGGGCTGACGGCCTTGATTATTGAGCCGCATGCCGGTATGCGTTCCAGCATTCACAATATGCTGAACCAGTGCGGGCTGCAGAAAATTGACCACGCCGGCACCTCGGGCGCGGCGATCCGCCATTTGGCGACCAAGTCGTTTGATATTATTTTGTGTGAATACGATCTGGAAGGCGGGCAGGATGGTCAGCAATTGCTGGAAGATTTGCGCCATCACCAATTAATCACCCTGGCCACCATGTTTTTCATGGTTACGGCCGAAGGGGGCTACGGCAAGGTAGTCAGTGCAGCCGAACTGGCCCCGACCGATTACATTCTCAAACCTTTTACCGCCGACCTGATTCTGGAGCGTATTGGCCGCGCACTGGAAAAGCGCAATGTGTTTTTGCCGGTATATCAGATGATGGATATCGGCAATCACCGCGATGCCATCGCCGCCTGCATCGAAGGTGCGCAAAATTTCCCGCGTTACGCCATCGATTTTTTACGCTTGCGCGCTGAATTGCACATGTTTCTGGGCGAGCCCAAAGAAGCCGAGCCAATCTACAACGCGCTGTATGAATCCAAGGCCATTGCCTGGGCTCGTCTGGGGCTGGCCAAAACCCTGTACATGCAGGAGCGTTTTGAAGAAGCCGAAAAAATGCTGGAACAACTGGTCAGCAGCAATAAAAAGTTTGTGGATGCCTACGACTGGTTGGCCAAAACCCAGGAAGCCATGGGCGAACTGGAAAAATCCCAGGCGGTGTTAGCCAGCGCGGTTGCGGTTTCGCCGCACGCTGTACGGCGTTTGCGCAAGCTGGGTGAAGTAGCAATGGAAACCGGAGATACCGCAACGGCTGAAAAGGTGTTGAAGCAAGTGGTGAGCAAGGTCAAGTATTCCGAATTCCGTGATCCGGAAGACCACGTCAAACTGGTCAAAACCCTGGTTAAAAAAGGCGATCCGGAACAGGCTGCTGCGGTGATTCGCGATCTCGATAAATCGATGAGCAATCTGAAAAACACCCCGGCTTGCTGCGCCATTTCGAACGCCATGGTGCATGAATCGACCGGCAATGAGACGCGTCTGAATGAAGCGCTGGAATCTGCAGTGAACTTGTGCCGCGATACCATTGGCCTGTCGAATGATGTCAAGATGGAATTGGCGCGTAACTGTCTGCAAAACAATCACCAGGATGGTGCCAAGGAAGTGATGCGCGAAGTGATGCGTAATGCGCCCAATAACGCCGCCATGGCCAAGGCGGTGGCGGTATTTGAGCGCGCCGGGGTGGAAGACCTGGGGCGTGAATTGGCGCAGGAGGCGCGCAAGCAGGTGGTGGATCTGGTAGCTTCCGGTGCGGCCAAGGCGAAAGATGGCGACTACCGTGGCGCGGTGTCGATGATGGCGGAGGCGGTCAACAAATTGCCGGACAATCCAACCGTGGTGTTCAATGCGGCGGTGGCGGTTTTGAAATGTCTGGAAAACATGGGTTGGGATGATCGCTTGGGCGAATACGCCTTGTCCCTGATCGGCACTGTGCGCAAGCTCGACCCGATCAACCCCAAATTGAACGCCTTGTCCAGCTTGCACCAGCAAATTTTGAAAAAGTACCGGATTACCCCGGGCCGTGCCAGTGCCAAGGACGCGGCGCATCGTCGCTAGACCGCTTCTGTAGCAGGGTCAGATGTTTGGTTTTGATATGCCGGATTTCGCCGGAAAAGTACAGGATAACCCATGCCCGCCTTGATGCCATTTACCTTTCCAGAAAACTATGGCGAGAAATTCAGTGCGCGCGACCAGTTTCTGGAGAAATTCAAAAGTGATACCGGTTTGCGTGCGCTCGGTGGCTCGGTCTCGCGCGTGGTCAAGCTGGCTTCGTCGGAAGATGAAGATACCTATAATCTGGCCAACTATGTGTTGTCGGATGTCGCGCTGACCCAGCGTGTGTTGCGCCTGTCCAATTCGGTGGTGTATCGCAGTACCGCAGGCACCGCCGTCACTACCGTTTCGCGCGCGATTTTCATGCTCGGGTTTGATACTGTCAAAACCAGTGCGCTGGCGCTTTTGCTGGTCGATAATCTCAAAAATGAAAAGCATGCCGAAGTGGTGCGCGGCGAGCTTTCCAATGCATTGTGCGCCAGTTTGCTGGGGCGAGAGCTGGCGCGCAAAAGCCATTATCAGGGGGCGGAAGAAGCCGCAATTGCGGCCCTGTTCAAAAACCTCGGGCGCTTGCTGGTGGTGTCGCACGACTACAATTATTTCTGCGACATCATGGCCCTGATCGCCGATGGCACCCACACCCAGAGCCAGGCATCGACCCAGGTATTGGGGGTCAGTTTTGACCAGTTGGCTGAGTCGGTGTTGCAAGACTGGAATATTCCGGACGCTATCGTACAAGCCCTGGGTTCAGTCGGCAACAGTGTGCTCAAACAAGCCAAAACCAAGGCCGAATGGATGCGTCAGGTTGCCGCTTTTAGTACTGAGGCCGTCAAGCTGGTGCCTAATTTCGGCGATGGCAGTGATGTGGCAAGTAGCAGGGAGTCGCTGTTGGCGCGCTATGGCACGGCCTTGAATCTGGATGATGACCGGCTCGATGAATTGCTGGAAACCGTCGCTCGTGAGATCAATACCCTGGCCGATAATCTGAAGCTCGGTGCCACACTGGCCAAGCCTTTATCGGCGCAGGAGGTGGCGGCGGGCGTTGCCTCCAGCCATGCCGCAGCAGCGGCGCAAATTGCCGCAGCGGCCGCTGCATTGGAGCTCGACGAGCCAGGTTTGCCCAGCGTTCTGGCGCAAGCCACGCTGGACGCGGAAACCGAAAAAATGATGGGCTGCTATCCCAGTGGCAAGCCTTACAAGGCGCGTGAAATGCTGCTGGCCGGTGTGCAGGAAGTGATGCAAATGCGTGCATCAGGACGCTGCCGCATCAATGAATTGATGATGTTGACGCTGGAAACGCTGTTCAACAGCATGGGATTTCGCTTTGCAGTGGTGTGCCTGAAAGACGTAAAAACCAATACCTATCGTTCGCGCCTGTCCTTGGGCGAACATCATGTCGCACGTCAGGCCGGATTTACCTTCCCTGTGCCATCGTCGCGTGATATTTTTCACTTGGCGATGGAAAATGATGCTGATCTGATGATTGCTGATGCCACCAGCATCAAAATTCGCGATCTGCTGCCAACCTGGCACCGCATCCTGTTGCAAGATGCCCGCAGCTTCATCGTGTTGCCACTGGTGGTGCAAAAAGCCCAGCTTGGCCTGTTCTATGCCGACCGCATCAATCCGGCGCCGGAAGGGGTGCCGCCGGACGAAACTTCGTTGATCAAGGCACTCAAGGCGCAAGTGCTGGCGATGTTGAGTCAGCGCTAGCAGTCTGTCGGATTTGCGCGAAAAACCACAGCAAAATTCGAGTGCGAAAAAAAACCTGGCGTTTTTTAAATTTCCATGTACAATGCCGCCTTCCGTTGCAACAACACAGATGTGTGACGGGAGCTTGCAAAAGAAATTTTAAAGAAATTCGCAGGAAATAGCATTAGGGCCTTGACAGCCGCAAAATACTACTTCATAATCTGCGGTTCCTTGCGGAGAGGTGGCCGAGTGGTTAAAGGCGACAGACTGTAAATCTGTTCTCAATGAGTACGCTGGTTCGAATCCAGCCCTCTCCACCAAGATTTTGGCAAGTTTGATGGTGTTGATGAAGAATCCCTCGCGGGTGTAGCTCAATGGTAGAGCTGAAGCCTTCCAAGCTTATGACGAGGGTTAGATTCCCTTCACCCGCTCCAGCGTAACTTGCTAATGATGTGCTTTGTGTTGATGTTTGACATAAATTAAATATAGCCCTTGTAGCTCAGTGGTAGAGCACTCCCTTGGTAAGGGAGAGGCCACGTGTTCAATCCACGTCAAGGGCACCAGAATTTAAGCAGCATTGCAATAATCAATAACGCGGTTGGGCTCATGCCTTTGCGTTCTCATCAAAATCGTTAGGAGTCTATAATGGCAAAGAGCAAATTTGAACGGGCAAAGCCGCACGTGAACGTGGGCACCATCGGTCACGTTGACCATGGCAAGACTACCCTGACCGCAGCAATCTCGTCGGTATTGACTAAAAAATTCGGTGGCGAAGCAACTGCATTTGACAAGATCGATGCTGCTCCAGAAGAAAAAGCACGCGGTATTACCATTAACACCGCTCACATCGAATACGAAACAGCAAGCCGTCACTACGCACACGTTGATTGCCCAGGCCATGCTGATTACATCAAAAACATGATTACTGGTGCTGCGCAGATGGACGGCGCGATCCTGGTGGTGGCTGCAACTGACGGCCCAATGCCG
>JBDLSU010000834.1:0-3370 GCA_039799405.1 Pseudomonadota bacterium
TGAAAGAAAAAGATCCAGCCAAGCGCATGAAGTCGCTGCACGATTCCACCAACCCGCAAGCACAATTTTTGTGGGCGATTTTCCGTGACGCCTTCCATTACATTGCCATCCATCTCGACACCGTAGCCGACAACGCGCGCGACATCGATTTCGCCATGCGCTGGGGCTTCGGCTGGGATGTTGGCCCATTCGAGACCTGGCAAGCCGCTGGCTGGCAACAAATCGCCACCTGGATCAAAGAAGATATCGACGCCGGTAAAGCCCTGTGCAACGCACCCTTGCCAGCCTGGGTATTTGATGGCCGCGAAGGCGTACACAGCAGCGAAGGCAGCTATTCTTCCGCCACCAACAGCTATCAGGCCCGCTCCAGCCTGGCCGTGTATGAGCGTCATGCGTTCCGCGCTCCGTTACTGGGTGATAACGCCGCTGACGGCAAAACCGCTGGCACCACCGTGCATTAAGACGACTCGGTACGGGTCTGGCATCAGGGCGATGATGTGCTGATCCTGAGCCTGAAAACCAAGATGCATGTGATTGGCGAAGGCGTTATTAAAGGGCTGGAACTGGCTTTGGCAGAAGCCGCCAAAAACTTCAAGGGCCTGGTGATCTGGAATACTGACGCAGCAAGCGGTGGCCCGTTCTCGGCTGGGGCTGATCTGCAATCAGCCTTACCGTTGTTTATGTCCGGCGGTGCCAAGGCGTTGGAACCTGGCATCAAGCAATTGCAAGACGCCTTCATGGCCATGAAATACTCCAACGTGCCCGTGGTCGCCGCCGTGGCCGGTATTGCACTGGGCGGTGGTTGCGAGTTGATGTTGCACGCATCGCGCCGTGTCGCTGCACTGGAATCGTATATTGGTCTGGTTGAAGTGGGTGTCGGTTTGATTCCGGCCGGTGGTGGTTTGAAAGAAGCCGCAGTGCGTGCCGCCAACAGCGCGCAAGGCAACGATTTGCTGCAATTCCTGAAAAACAGCTTCCAGGCTGCCGCCATGGCAGAAGTCTCGAAGTCGGCACTGGAAGCCCAGAAAATGGGTTACCTGCAAGCCAGCGACATCATCGTACCCAACGCCTACGAATTGCTGCACGTGGCCAAAGTGGAAGCGCGCGCCATGTTCGACGCTGGTTACCGCCCACCACTGCGCGCCAAAATTGCGGTTGCAGGGCGCTATGGTCTGGCCAACATCCGGACCACGCTGGTGAATATGCGTGACGGTGGCTTTATCTCGGCTTACGACTACAAACTCGGTGGCATGATCGCCGAAGTGGTTTGCGGTGGCGATATCGATCTCGGTTCGGTGGTGGATGAACAATGGCTGCTCGATATGGAACGCCGTTTCTTCCTGGAATGTCTGAACAATCCGAAAACGCATGAACGGATCATGGGCATGATGCAAAACGGCAAACCGGTGCGCAACTAGGTATTCCATATGGTAGTGAAACATCGCTAACAAGAAGTGTGATGGCATTGTGGGAACTCTAGCCGACGCTTTCCGTGCGACTGGCATGCACATGTTCAACAAATGAAGGGTATATATGGAAACGAATTTAACGAAAATTGACCCGCCTGAATATGTGGCTGGACAAGTTATTTACGTTGCCGGCGATATGTTGCGTGATGAAGTCAGTCGTTCTGGGGGCGCGATGAAGCAACCAGTAATGAAAATGAGGTTTATTGACATTGGCGTTGATAATCCCCTTGGGCGAGAGAGCAACAATGATGAGATACCTGAAGCTTTGCGTGAAGGCTTTATGGTAAATCCGGGGTTTGGGTTGTCAACATTCATCAGGAGTCAAATGGATGAAAAACAACCCAAAACAAAATGGTGGCATGTTTCTTTATTGGCACCACTTCCGGCGCATTTACAAATTATTTTTGATAATGATCCCAAAGGGCATTGCACTATAACCGTTGTTTCCCCAATGACTGTTAAGGCATTTTATGCTTGCCTAAATGATTTAAGCTGGATGCGCAGTGTAGATGATCCAAAGTAGTGGAGTCATTTATATAAATAGCTTTAATAATATTTTTAAATTGAAGTATTTAGATTATTTGCTAAAAGAGGTGAAATATGTCTGCAAAGAAATATGTTGTTGAATTAACCTTGATGCAACTTAATCATGCGTTGACAGTTATCGCACAGCATGCCAAGGCGCTTGATGCCCAGATCGAAGCTGATGAGGATGGTGGTGTGTATGAGGATTATTTGGTTGCAAAAAGCATTCTCGATAAATTAGACCAAGCGAAAAGTGTTGGTATGACAAGTTGAGTTTGAGGCAAGCATCGCCATCCACTGGATTGTAAGCAAGCGGGGAATGGCTAATTAGTTAAGAGTGTAGGCTGCAGTAAAGCGGATACTCTATTGACAGATTTGATTCAAAAAGAGGCTGGTCATGATATTTGACTTAATCAAGCAACAAATGATGAATACCCTGCCGTTTGTAAAAACCTGCGGGATACAAATCGAAGAAATTGGCCAAGGCACCTCGCGTGTCTCGATGCCGGAAGATGGCAAGCTCAACAACCACCTCGGCAGTCAGCACGCCGGGGCCATGTTTACGCTGGCCGAAACCGCATCCGGTGCCGCCATGGCAGGTGGTTTTGCCGAATTGATCATGGGCTTGCGCCCGGTGGCCAAGGAAGCGCGTATCCAATACGTGAAAGTGGCGCAAGGTGCCACCCACGCCAAGGCGCGCGTGCCCGGCGACATCGGCGCACTGAAACAGGTATTGCAGTCCGAAGGCAAGATCGCGTTTCCGGTCGAAGTCGATATTTTCGACTCCACCGATGCGCTGGTGGCCCAGGTACAAGTGGACTGGTATTTGTCCAGCAAGCGCTGATCCTGCGTGCAGTCACCCCACATGACGAATCAACGAACATATTGAGAGATTAAAAAATGAGCAAACAACTTCAAGAAGCGTATATCGTTGCTGCCACTCGTACCCCGATTGGTAAAGCACCCCGCGGCATGTTCCGCTACACCCGTCCTGACGATCTGCTGGTACGCGCCATCCAGTCGGCACTGTCGCAAGTGCCTGGCCTGGACCCGGCCCTGATCGAAGACGCCATCGTCGGCTGTTCTACCCCGGAAGCCGAACAAGGCTTCAACATGGCCCGTATGGCGGTGGTGATGGCTGGCTTGCCTCGCTCGGTCGGCGGCGTCACCATCAACCGTTTCTGCGCCTCCGGCATTACCGCGATTGCCATGGCGGCTGACCGCATCCGTACCGGTGAAGCCGATGTGATGATCGCCGGTGGTGCCGAATCGATGTCGATGGTGCCAATGATGACGCACCGTCCTTCCGCCAATATGGCTTACACCCTGGACGAAAACATCGGCCTGGCCTACGGCATGGGTTTGACTGCAGAAAA
>JBDLSU010000835.1:0-4519 GCA_039799405.1 Pseudomonadota bacterium
CAGCATCACCAGCATCACCAGCATCACCAACATCACCACCACTACCTTCACCACCACAGTCGCCTCCATTTTCATAATCTGTATCATCAGACTCACCAGGGCACCCCGTTCCGATAACCGAAGCAGTGCCCTCTTTTGGATTGGCCAATTTGCTTTCGAGTGCGGTTTTGGCCCGGACAATTTCAGCGCTGAATCCCTTGATATAGGTCTGCAAATGTGTCAAGGGCACCTCTTCTGGTGCCGAAAATTGGAACTTCAGACTATATTTAAAATTGTCATTCCGTTGAACCTGAATGTCGCCAAAGGGCAAATTGGCAAGCAATAATTTCTGACAGATGACTCTGTTGTTTGTGGGTTTTAAAGTACACAAATTGGCCCGCAATTTTGAAAATGTCAACCAAGCTACCTGTCCACCTTGCAGCGGTGGTGCCATTTCAACCCGCAATGTTTTCCCGGTCGCCTTGGGCATCCGCAATGTTTTGCAATGGCTGTCCTTGCCATTTTGCACGCATGCTTGTACGACATTAGGCTTGGAAAGATTGATTTGGGTTAGCCCAGCCTGCTGCGCCGCAAAAGCGGAAGTGGGTGGAATAGCGAGGCCAACTTGCAATTCACCTGTTGCCGCGAATGCCAGTGAATGGGCCAGCATCAAAGGGATAAAAATTTTGCCTGTATTTTTCATTTGTTTGTCTCTCTCGATGGATTAATTTATTTTATGAAATACTTTTTTATTATTAAGTGTTGATGCTACTGTAGCATGTATAAAACCTCAGAATAGCGATAACCAGTTAAAAATAATCAATAAAAGAAATGATTGTTTCCCAAAAGATAGTACGCGAAGACGATGTACCATTTGGCGAATGACTTTTTTGGATCATACTGCCATAAATTGCATCATTTGATTTGATGTTGGTTGTGGATTTTAGACAGTGATGTGCGGTTTTCACATTTAATATTTGAAGAATTAACATTTCCCTTTTTTTGATTAAGTTTTTTGGAACTGTATTGATTTTCTGCTGACATCATCCCTTACCCTTACTCATACAGGCAAATTTACTCGTCCATCTTCACTAAAAAGATTCCATGTTGAAATCCAATTTATCATTATGATGCAATATTTAAATTATCATTACCTATATCCTTCGTTGTCTGGACAGCCTCCCAACCCCGGTTAACCAGATTCCACCGCCCCCCAGCCTGCGGCATAGCCTCCTGCCCAAACCCCGGCACCGCCCCCAGCACCACACTTTGCCCCTTCCTCGCCTGCAAATACTCACACCCATCCCGCGCATACCCATGCGACACCAGATAGTCCCCCTCCACCACATAAAATTGCGCCATCAGCGTTTCGCTCCCATGATAAAAATCGTCGGACTAATGATCCTGGCCCCCGGCTGGGCAAAGAAGTTCAGCACCACCGTGACCGGGCGTGGAAACGGCCCGATGTCCACATACTTGCCGCCCCCGAATGCGCGGCATTCACCCATGCTTCATCACCGCCACCAAAACTGACCTGAGTGCCATCAATGGTGAGATTGGAATTGGCCGAGACCCAGCCCCCGCCATACGCAATCAAGCCGGTGCTGGACGTAAACACCATGGTCGGCCCACCCAGTACGATGGTGTCGCTGGCGACATTCAGGGCCACGCCCACGCCTTGTTCGTCCGTATCGCCCGGAAAGGTGGCGGTGAATTGCACGGTGACGGTATTGGCCCCGATCTTGAGGGTATTGACTTGCGCATCGCCGAACATGGCGCTGCTGGAACCGCTGATGCCAAACCCTGCTTGCCGAAAGCCAATGGCATTGTCGCCTTCGCGGGAATGACCGGACGGCGAACCGGGCACAACGTCCAATGGGCTGAATAGTCACTATCCGGCAAAATAAAACCACTTCTATAATGGAGCTTGCTGAAATCGCCGAGGGATTCAGAAAGTTGTATTAGTGGTATAGTCTGTAGCAAAACTATTTGGATAGGCGCTTGCGCAACACCCACGCCGCAGCCAACGCCAAACCCGCCAGCACCAGCATAATCCCATTACCAAAGCGCACATACGGCGTCAAGCCCTGCATGCCCTGCACCTTGGCGCTAATGCTGTTCTGCTGCAAAAACGGCTGCTGCACCTGAACCGTGCCATCCGGCAAAATAATCGCGGTAGCGCCGGTATTGGTGGCGCGCAGCATTGGGCGGGCGGTTTCGATGGCGCGCATTTGGGCGATTTGCAGGTGTTGTGGTAGCGCCAGCGAATCGTCAAACCAGGCCAGGTTGGAGACGTTTAACAATATGCTGGGTGTGGCGGCACCATTGGCGGCGGCAGCTTGCATGTGATGGGCGATTTCTTCGCCAAATAAATCTTCAAAACAAATATTGGGTAATACCGCCTGGTCTTTGACTTGCCAGGCGCGTTGCCACGCTTTGCCCGGGGTTTGATCGCTCATGGGAATGCCGAGCAGATCGACAAACCAGTGAAAGCCGGTGGGCACAAATTCGCCAAACGGCACCAGATGGCCTTTGTCGTAGCGGTACAAGCTGTCGCTGCGCGGGCTGATGCCGATCAGGCTGTTGGCGTATTGGTTTTGGCCGTCGGCAATCAACAGGCCGACTGCCAGATGGCTGTTGCTGTCGCGGGAAAACTGGTGCAGACGCGCCAAATAGTCTGGCGGTACTTGCTGGATGAATAGCGGGATGGCGGTTTCCGGGGTGGCGATCAGGTCGGCGGGTTCGGCTTCGATCATGCGTTGATATAGCATGAGCGAATCATTGACGCGGTTGCGGTCAAACTTCAGCTCTTGTGCCACATTGCCTTGCAACAGGCGCACGCTGATTGGCTGGCCTTGCGGCTGGCTCCAGTGCAGGGTTTGCAACAATTGGCCCAGCAACAAGACACCACCCGCAATCAGAATCGGCCATGACCTGGCTTGCTTGAATGTGCTGCTGAGTCCGGCGCTACATAGCGCAGCCAGACCACCAATGCCATAGACGCCGATCACCGGTGCGAAGCCAGCCAGCGGGCTTTGCGTATGGGCATAGCCCGAAACCACCCATGGCAAGCCAGTCAACAGCCAACCGCGCATCCATTCAGTCACGGCCCAGGCAGCGGGGAGCAACAACACCGCGCTCAGGTTGGCACTCAAGCCCCAGCGGCGGCGCAACCAGGCGCTGCCTGCCAGTGCCAGCGCGCTGAAGGGGGCCAGATAAAACATCGCCAGCAATAACACCGCCGCTGCGGCCACCAGTAGCGGCAACTGGGCATAGTGGTACATGGTGATGTAGAGCCAATACATGCCGCACCCGGTCCAGCCCAGGCCAAAGCCCCAGCCGCGCCAGGCGTGGTGTTTGATCGGTGCATCGGGGTTGGATAAGGTCAGGTGAAACAGCAGGGCCAGCGTGAACAACTGGATTGGCCAAAAGCCAAATGGCGCAAAAGCCAGCACGTTGGACGCGCCGACCAGCATGCAGAGCAAAACTTGCCACTGAAAGTGCCAGGTCAAGGGCCAGCGCAGCAGGGCTTTCATTGCGTGTCGAGCGCGACTTTTTCTACCAGCAGCACATGGATCTGGCGGGCATCGGCGCGTAACACTTCAAAGCGCAGATCGCCGATATCGAAGCGGTCGCTCTTGTGCGGCATGCGGCCCAGGTGATTGGTGACCAGGCCGCCGATGGTATCAACATCGTCATCAGTAAAGTTGGCACCGATGATGTCATTGAACTGTTCGATTTCGGTTAAAGCCTTGACGCGCCATTTGGGGCCGTATTGACCGGCATTGACGGCGACGATATTGTCTTCTTCTTCGTCGTAGTCGTATTCGTCTTCGATGTCGCCGACGATTTGTTCCAGCACGTCTTCAATCGTGATCAAACCGGCTACGCCGCCGTATTCATCCACCACAATCGCCATGTGGTTGTGGTTGGCGCGGAAATCGCGCAGCAAGATATTCAGGCGTTTCGATTCGGGTATAAACACCGCCGGGCGCAGCATGTCGCGCACATCGAACGATTCTTCGGCGTAATAGCGCAGCAAATCCTTGGCCAATAAAATGCCGACCACTTTGTCGCGGTCGCCTTCAATCGCCGGGAAACGGGAATGTGCGGTAGAGAGTACGTCGGGTAGCCATTCTTCGATCGGTTTGAGCAAATCGATTACGTCCATTTGCGAGCGCGGCACCATGATGTCGCGTGCGGCCAGCTCGGACACCTGGAATACGCCCTCGATCATCGATAGCGCGTCAGCGTCAAGCAGGTTGCGTTCATGCGCGTCGTGCAGCACTTCGAGTAGTTCGGCGCGGTTCTCCGGTTCGGGGGAGATGAGGGCAGTCAATCGTTCAAACAGGGAACGGTGGGATTTAACGTCAGACTTGACGTTGGCAGGATGCTCAGGCATAGGGGCTATAAGCCGTTGTTACGATGTTCGACAGGATACACCAAAACCGCCGCTTTGGTGGCAATTAATTTTCCGGTCATAATTGACCACTTTCTTTAATATCCCAGTAGCGCTTGACCAGCGTCATGCTCAAATGCT
>JBDLSU010000836.1:0-3362 GCA_039799405.1 Pseudomonadota bacterium
TAGAAATGATCGCGAAATCAGGATGGCGCATATCAGGCAGCACCAGGAACTAATTGCTATCGCCAAACAAAAGCAGGGGGAAGTGAGCGACGAGGACATGTTGGCGCTTCTGAAGAAAATGGAAGTGGTTGACGCCCAAAATCAGGCATTATTGGATCAATTGGTTGCAGACTGCGGCTGGCCGACCAAGGATCAATTTGGACCAACCGCAGTTTTTGCAGCAGTGATGGTTTCAATTCATGCCCAACTGCCTTACAAAATCAAATACTTCCCTATGGTTGAAGAAGGCTTTAAACGCGGCGATGTCGCACCTGGCGAATATGCACGCCTTGTCGATAAGATTTTGATCAGGCAAAACAAATTGCAAAAATATGGCACCCAGCTCTCCGAAACAAAGATGGGCGAACGGGCGATCATGCCTGTCGAAGACCCGGAACACCTCAACGATAGAAGGCAGGCAATTGGCATGCGTTTGCATGATGATTTCCCCATGCCATCCAATTGGCCGTCCAGCACGCCAAAAACACCGGAAACAATCGGACAGGCCAAATCTGCTATTCCAGCTACAAAATGAAAATACTGATTATTGCCAGCGAGTTCGATGCGGATGCGCAAATTGTCCAATGGGGCTTGCAAATCCTTGGCTGTGAAGCCGTCATTATGGATTGGGAAAATTTCCCAACAAGGCAATATGGTTGTTGGCAAATGTCTTCAACAGATTCAGAACGCTATTCTTTTAGTGATGGGGCAAATGAATTGTTGGCCCCGTTTGATGTAATTTGGTACCGCAGGGCTGGTCAACCTATGCCAAACGCCCAGCAAGGTTCTCAGGATTTCAAAATCATACATACTGAATCCATGCTCTATCTGCGTAGCGTGGTGCTTGCCTTGGGGCACAGCAATACTTTGTGGGTAAATCCTTTCACCAGCGCGCAACGGGCAGAACTGAAGGTACCACAACTAAAAGCTGCCAAGGCGGTAGGTTTCAACATTCCGGATACGTTGATTGGTAACGATTTTATCCAGATCAAAGCATTTTTTGACCGCCACCAACATGGCATTATTTACAAGGCGTTTACTTCTGGCAAATGGCGCAACGCAGATGGCTCCGCAACCGTATTGCGCACCGCCGCGCTGACAGAAGAACACTTTAGTAATCCACTTGCAATCAGTGCCTGCCCCGGCATTTATCAAGAACACATTCAAAAAGCTTACGAATTGCGCGTAACCGTCATCGGCGATAAGGTTCTGGCGGTAAAAGTCGATAGCCAGACGAATGGCAAAAGCGTGGATTGGCGCTACGACAGCAATTTACGGGATTTCCCGCTCTCGGCGATCAACTTGCCACCCCGGATTGCACACATGTGCCTTGCCTTGTGCCGTGAAATGGACTTGGTATTCGGCTGCATTGATTTGATCGTGGACGTTGATGGCAATTACGTTTTTCTCGAAATCAACCAGGCTGGGCAGTTTTTATGGATTGAAAACATTGTGCCCGAAATACCGCTGCTTGATGCCTTTTGCCGCTATCTGGCAAGTGGCGGTGATGCTAACGCGACTTTACCGCAGGAAAGAATTATCCCCCGGGAATGGCTGGAAACCGACAGCTTTGCTGATTTCAAAGCGCGCCAGATTGCGAAATATGGTGAACCAAAGCCTAAAAATACGCCCCTAAATGAGGAGTAGTTGGTAGATATCGTTTTTCTAAGCGCTTTTGCATCTTGTGCGACGGTTAATTCTATAAGTCATGGTTTGTCGTTTGCCCCTTGGGAGCTGCATTGCTATATTGCTATTTGGCAGGTTTTTTAGCATCGGATTACTCACTATGAAACGAACAATGTTTTTTGAAAAGCGGTTGGCTATTTGGTTGGCAGTGGTGGCGGCTTTTGTGTCACACCGTCAACTTCAATGTTTGCGTCCAAGCGCTGTGGCGGTGGTGGGCTATCTTGGGTCACACCGCCATCGACAATGTGTGCGTCCAATCGGGTTGGGCGCGGTGGCAGATCGGGTGTGACGATCTGGACTACCAAAGCATTATCATGTGCAACGGGCAGTACACCAATTGATGCGGCGAATTCTGTGAAAAACATAGCGAGTCTCCGTATTGTTCTAATAGTTGCCCGGGAGTCTAGCATAACTTACCGTGACGCAGGTATTGATTGGCGCGGAAACAACATGCTTTGTGCAAATGATTATTGCTGCATGGCATTGTTATGCAATATGTAGCACTACCTGAATTAGTACGCTTGCTTGCGCACCAAATGGCCGAAGTTGCGCCGATTGTGATTAAAACGGTTACGTAAGTCAAAACAGCGGCGATTATAAAAAGCCAAGCTGTTCGCTTGGCTTTTTATATCCTTGATGCGGGTATTGAACTGGAAAAAGTTAATTCCTATTCATTACCGACCCGGCTATTCTTCAAAAATGTAAAATCCTGCTCACCAAAGCGGATATCTATCTTCTGCCTCGCCGTACTTACGTCAACTGATTCCGGTCTGCCACCCAAGCAGCCCGCCAAAAAGTTTTCAATCAGTCCGTAATGGGTCACTTTGGTTTGTGGATTGTTAAATCCATGGCCTTCATCCGGGTAGACCACAAAAGCAACCTTTGCGCCCCTGGCGCGTAACGCTTCGGCGTAGGCCACCATATCGTCAAACGGTGCGGACATGTCTTGCGCGCCATGCGCAATCAGGATTGGTTTTTTGACGGCGGCAATGTTGGCAAAAGCCGAGCGCGCCTGCAATGCGGCTTTTACTTCAGGCTTACGCACATCGCCGACGTTTTCATACAAGTGGTCAGCCAGTTCCGGCGAAGTGGCAACCACCTTTTCGACAAATGACGCCAGATTAGCCCCCGCACCCAGCGCTACCGCGCAGGCATAGCGGTCTGGCTCAAAGGTAATGCCGTTGATGGCCGCATCACCACCAAAGCTTGCCCCCACAATCGCAATACGCTTGGGATCAGCCACCTTGGCTTTTTTCACCGCCCAATCCACCGCATCCGAAATGTCATTTTGCGTTGCCAGCCCCCACTGCCCACGCGCCAGGTTTTTGAATGCCTTGCCGAAGCCTCTGGAACCACGAAAATTTACCGTCAGCACCGCATAGCCGCGATTGGTTAGCCATGCTGTGGTGGCATTGCTGGGGTATTCATCGCGAGCGAACGGGCCACCATGCGGCAGTACCACCAAGGGGCAATCATTAACCGCACATAACCTGCCGGGCGGGGTCGCCAGATAGGTAACGAGTGGGGTATTGTCGCGCGCCGGGATTACTTCGGCACGCACCCGATAGCCCGGGTCGAACGCCAGCGCACGCTTGCCCGGTACCACAATTTGCTTGACTGCTTTGGTGCGCCGATCA
>JBDLSU010000837.1:0-3990 GCA_039799405.1 Pseudomonadota bacterium
CCGGTACTGTTTTGCCAGGCTACCGAGAGCATGAAGTAAAACGAACCGAGCCACACCACCGCCAGCATGCGGTAGCCGGCAATCAGGACTGAGCCAAAAGCCAGCCCGGCGGGTAGAAAGATCACCATCGTGTTGTCCGGCGCAATGGCCAGCGCCAGCGAAACCCGCCCCAATGCAAAATACAGCACACTGAGGAGCAGAATTTTAACGGTACTGGATTGGAGCGCTCGTGACAACAAATTAATCTCCCGCTTGGGCTAAAAGTTGCGTTGCGTACTATGGATGGTGGTAAGGATATTAGACCATATTCAGCGCCTGCTTGAGGTAAAAGCTGCTGCTGCCAGTCGGATTTAATCGGCTGGCAGCAGGGTGTAAGACGATAGCAAGGGGAAAGCGTGCAGCAAGTTTGCCGGAAAATGGCGGTTAATTTGCCACAAAGTGACCGGGCTTGATTTCTTGCAGCCGCAAGCGCGGTGGTTCGTCGCCGACGGTTCGGATCGGGCTGGGCAATTCGTCATTATTCAAGGGGCGGGCGGGCAGGGTGGCACGACGGCTGGGGTCGGCCACCGGAATCGCTGCCATCAGTTTTTGCGTGTACGGGTGTTGCGGGTTTTCAAAAATCGCCCGGCGTGGCCCGATTTCGACAATCTGGCCCAGATACATCACCGCCACCCGGTGGCTGACGCGTTCTACCACCGCCATATCGTGCGAGATAAAAATCATCGCCAGCCCCAGTTCTTGCTGCAATTCCAGCAGCAGATTAATGATTTGTGCCTGAATCGACACATCCAGCGCCGAGACTGATTCATCGGCAATGATGATTTTGGGTTGGAGTGCCAGCGCCCGCGCGATGCAAATGCGTTGGCGCTGACCGCCGGAAAATTCATGCGGGTAGCGCGCCGCGTGTTCCGGCAGCAAGCCAACCCGCTGCAGCAACTGCGCCACCCGTTCTTGTGCGCCTTCAGCCATGCCGTGGATTAATAGCGGTTCCATGATCGAATAGCCGACCGTCAGGCGCGGGTCGAGCGCGGCGAACGGGTCCTGGAAGATAAATTGAATTTCGCGCCGCGCCGCACGCAGTTCGGTTTTGGACAGTTGCGCCAGATCGCGCCCGTTCAATTCCACCGTGCCTGACTGCATTTGCACCAGCCGCAAAATGGCGCGCCCGGTGGTGGATTTGCCACAGCCGGATTCTCCTACCAGCGCCAATGTTTCGCCGGGGTGCAAATCAAAACTCACGCCTTCCACCGCATGCACGCGCTGCTTGACGCGGCCAAACAGGCCGGATTTGATGTCGAAGCGGGTGCAGATTTGCTTGACCCGCAAAATGGGTGTTTTATCGCTTGGGGCTGTTGCTGTGGTGGCTTGCGTTGCCGCGGCATGTTGCACTACGGCTGGCTGGCCGGGTAGCGCAAACGGTGCGGGCAAATCGGTGCCGCGCATCGCGCCCAGCCGTGGCACCGCTGCCAGCAGGGCCTGGGTGTAAGGGTGTTGCGGCCGGGCAAACAGCCCGGCGGTGGCACCGCTTTCCACTTGTTCGCCCCGGCACATCACCACCACTTTGTCCGCCACTTCTGCCACCACGCCCATATCGTGGGTAATAAACAGCACTGCCATCGGCTGGCCGCTTTGTTCCTGTTGCAATTGCTGAATCAGTTGCAAAATCTGCGCCTGGGTGGTCACATCCAGCGCGGTGGTGGGTTCGTCGGCAATCAACAGCGCGGGTTGGCACGATAGCGCCATGGCAATCATCACGCGCTGGCGCATGCCGCCGGACAGTTGGTGCGGGTGGCGCGTCAGCACTTGCGCGGCGTTGGGAATGCGTACCCGCTCCAGCATGCGCAGCGCCTCGGCTTGGGCGCTGGCGTGGCTTTTGCCCTGGTGCAGGCGGATCGATTCGGCAATTTGTTCGCCAATGGTAAATACCGGGTTGAGCGAAGTCATCGGTTCCTGGAAAATCATGGCGATTTCAGCGCCGCGAATCTGGCGCATGGTGGCCATATCGGCCTGCACCAAATCCAGTTGCTGCCCGCCCGGGCGCTGAAACTGCATGCTACCCGCCACAATGCGCCCGCCGCCCTGTTCAATCAGCCGCATAATCGCCAGCGCCGTGACCGACTTGCCGGAACCGGATTCGCCCACCACCGCCAGGGTTTCTCCCGCCGCAATCGAAAACGACAAGCCGCGCACCGCATCGACCACCCGTTCCGGCGTGGTAAAGCGCACGCTGAGTTGATCTAGCGTCAAGATTGGGCGGGCTGTGGGATGCGTCATGGCTTTCACCTTGCAAAACGGAACGCTGGCATCATATACGGTTTTCTGCCAAAGCGACCAATTTCCCGGTATTATCGTCGGCTTGGCTGACAACTGGCGGGGCCAGGCATCATAGCGTGTATGATGTGGCAGGCATACCTGTGGCAGGCATACCTGCGGCAGGCGGGCATGTGGCAGGCATACCTGCGGCAGGCATCAGGCAGGGGTAACAAGCGCGCAATTGGGCACGGTTTGAGCGATCAAATGAACAATCACAAATAAATATGTACTACGATTTAAAATTCAGGCATATACCTTATGTTGAAAGCAAGTTTAGCGTGCTTGAATTCGACACCCAGCATAATCTGCTGCCAGCGGGCAGTGTGGACGGGGTGCATACGCGCTACAACGTGCTGGGGCCGATCCGTTTGCCGGTGCGCTTGCGCACGGCCCAGGCCACCGAGCGCGTGGTGCCTTTCAACTGGTATTTGTATTTTCTTGATTCCGAACTGGCGCGCAGCAAAATCATGGAAGCCATGCAGGAAGGCAAGATCGATTACGATTTCTTTTCCAAATTCAGCGAAGTATTTACCGTTTCTTCCATTTTGTCGCTGGGCGAAATGGATTTTCAGGATGATGCCGACCGGGTACCGGTAGTGCGGGTGCATTCCTGCTGCGCCACCGGCGATATTTTTGGCTCGGTGCGTTGCGACTGCGGCCCCCAACTGGATGGCGCGCTGCAAATGATTGCCGATAGCGGCTATGGCGCAGTGGTGTACATGAACGGCCAGGAAGGGCGCGGCATCGGCCTGTTTGCCAAGGCGCTGACCTATTTGCTGCAAGAATGCGGCCACGACACTTACGAAGCCAATGCCCTGTTAAAACTGCCGGAAGATGCACGTACCTTTGACGATGCCGGGCATATGCTGAAATACCTGTATCGCGGTAAACCCGTGCGTTTGATGACCAATAGCCCGTATAAAATCAAGGCCTTGCAGCGGGTTGGCCTGACCGTGCTGGAGCGGGTCGAACTATTGCGCGGGGTCGATGCCGCCAATGAAAATTATCTGCGGGCCAAGGCGGCGCACGGGCATATGATCGATCTGGATCAACCCGAAGCGAGCGACACCGGTTCCACCAGCCCAACCAGCAATCCCGGCCCAACTGGCGACATCTCCCGGGCTTGACGTTGCGATGAGCCAATTTTCTGAAGCTGACCAGTCCTTCATGCGGCGTGCGCTGGATCTGGCCGCTGCCGCCACGTACATCACCATGCCCAATCCGCGCGTCGGTTGCGTACTGGTGCGCGATGGGCAAATCATCGGCGCAGGCCACACCCAGCCCGCCGGGTCGGATCATGCTGAAGTGCAAGCCCTGAAAGACTGCGCCGCCCGTGGCCTGGATGCGCGCGGCGCTACCGCCTATGTGACGCTGGAACCGTGCAGCCATTTCGGCCGCACCCCGCCCTGTGCCGACGGCTTGGTGCGCGCCGGGGTAGCGCGCGTGGTAGCCGCCATGCCCGACCCCAATCCGCTGGTGGCTGGCAAGGGCTTTGCGCGCTTGCAAGCGGCGGGCATTGAGGTAGTGTCCGGCTTGTTGGAGCACGCCGCGCAAGAATTAAACATCGGCTTTGTCAGCCGCATGCTGCGTGGCCGCCCCTGGCTACGCCTGAAAATCGCCGCCAGTCTGGACGGCAAAACCGCGCTCGCCAATGGGCAAAGTCAATGGATTACCAGC
>JBDLSU010000838.1:0-3751 GCA_039799405.1 Pseudomonadota bacterium
TCGTCTTTGTGCGGCGGTAGCCACTTACCCCCCAGTCATACCACTCCCCCCCCAAATTTAGCGTTTCCAGCCAAACCAATTCCGCCAACTCCTTGGGCAACTCCGACAACCCGCATTCACCCAAATCCAGATAAGTCGCTTTACTCCGCTTGTTTTTCGCAATCAACTTCAAGGCACGATTAGACATGGTTCTTCCCGGTATGGTGGTAACAACGATTCAATTCATCAGCAGCAACAAAGTATAGCAGGGCGGCCTTTGCCCTATTCAATGTCGAATTTGATGTGCCGCCCTTCGCGCCGCAAAATCCGCACTTCATCCCATTTACAATTCCCTAAAGGTTGATAGGGCATGGCATGAAAACCAGCAAAAAAGACCAAATGGTGGGGGGAAGTTCAAAAAGCGTAGTTGGCGGTGGCGGCGGTAGTTGAAATTGGTCGAAATCAGTCTGATCTGGCGTAACAAGTTACTGGCATTAAGTGGAGCAATACCCTAACTAAACATAGGGTATTTCTCCACTTATTGACATCGATGGCATGAATGCTGATAATTGACAACACAAACAATCAGCAGCACAAACAAAATGGTACTTGGCGCAGGATGAAGAAATGAAACAAATGGACGCCTTAAAAGTATTTCGGCAACTGGATCGTCAGGGGATTTATGTATTGGCAAGAGCCGATCTGGAAAAGCTGTTCCCGCAGGAGCATGAAAAAGCCTTTGAAAAATCCCTGCAACGGCTGGTGTCTGCGGGCCTTCTGGAGCGGGTTTGCAAGGGCGTGTACCTGAACCCGCTGGCGCGTTCAAAAGGTGCTTATGTGATTGAAGAGATTGCCAGTGTGTTGCGGCGTGGTTCATTATCGTATTTGAGCATGGAGTCCATGTTGTCCGAATATGATCTCATTTCACAAATTCCGCTACGCCGGATTACCGTGATGACCACTGGTGCCAAGGGGGTGGTTGATACGCCCTATGGCAGTATCGAATTCACGCATACCAAGCGCCGGGCAACGGACATTATCCGGCGGAGCGTGGCGCTTGAAAATCGGCCCTTGCGCATCGCCACCGAAGCTGCCGCAGTGCAAGATTTACGACGTGTCGGACGCAATACCCACATGCTGCGCGCAGTTTGATGCAGACAAACCAAAATCAATGCAAGGGAGAGTGAGAAATGGCAACCCCAAACAAACAGGACTTTGATCAACTGGTGGCACTCGCGTTAGCGCAACCGGGGCGGGCCGCGATGAAACCCGTGGTGGAAAAAGAAATTTTGCATTACGACATTTTTCATGCGCTGGACAAGGATGGCCTGCTCAAGCACCTGGTATTTCAGGGCGGCACCGCGCTGCGTTTATGCCGTGGCGGCAGCCGCTTCAGTGAAGACCTGGATTTTGCCGGTGGCAGGGATTTTTCATTGGCGCAAATGAAGCAAATCAAGCAGTGTATTGAAACCCATATCGGGGCGCGGTATGGTTTGCTGGTGGAAGTCAAAGAACCCAAACCATCGGCGGGTGAGCAGGTACAAGGGGACGTGAAGGTTGCACGTTGGCAAATCAGCGTGCAAACCGCGCCGCAGCAACGCGATTTGCCAAGGCAGAAAATTCATATTGAAATTGCCAATATCCCGGCCTATACCCGCGAGCTGGTGCCGCTACGACAGAACTACGATTTTCTGCGCGCCTACGGCACGGTGCTGGTGAATACCGAATCGCTGGATGAAATCATGGCCGACAAAATCATTGCCTATCCGGCCAGTATTAAATATGTGCGTTTGCGCGATATTTGGGATTTGGCCTGGTTGACGCAGCAAGGTGCCAAACTGGATACGGCACTGGTCAGATTGAAAATCGCCGATTATGGAATTGAAGGTTATGCGGATTTATTGCAGGGCGCGCTTGAACGTCTGCCTGGAATCGTGACTGGCAAAGATTTCAAGGATCAAATGCTGCGTTTTATTGATGCGGACACTATTAGCCGGACACTGGCACAAGCAGCATTTCTGGATTATCTGATCACAACCGTGGGTGGGTTCTTTGCCGCCATGGCGGCTGATTTCAACCAGCAGCCGGGGCAGGATGAACAAGCTTTCAGGATGTAAGCCAGAATGGTAAGCGCAACATCGTGTTGTCGGGACTTATCTAAAGTTTTTTAGATAAGTCCCGCCATTTCGTTTGAAGAGTTATGTGGCGGTTGGCTTGTAGCCTGCGCCAAAAGCACAAGCCGCATCAAATGGCGCAGCCTTTTCGATTTATTGATCTTAACCCAGCAAGCCACTCAAGCATTAAGATTCGCTCAACTTTTTCACCACACTTTCCCCTTCAGCCAGCAGCAATCTGTGTACAATTGAGCAAAAAATGAGAAGCGGGAAGCTGGTTTGGCCCCGGTTGCATGCGGTGAGGGGAATTGGCTGGTAGCCCGTTTGATGAGATCAGTGTTTGCAGACGAGGAGAACGAGTTGCACGCTACCAATACCGCCGATCCGGCGTACTTCCACAAAGTGGTCGATTGTCAATGGGCTTGTCCGGCCCACACCCCGGTGCCTGAATATATCCGCCTGATTGGTCAGGGCCGCTACAGCGATGCCTATATGATCAACTGGGTTTCCAATGTGTTTCCCGGCATTCTCGGGCGAACTTGCGACCGCCCGTGCGAACCGGCTTGCCGCCGTGGCCGGGTGGAAGCCGGCAGCAGCGCCGAACCGGTGGCGATTTGCCGCCTGAAACGGGTGGCGGCCGACATGAAGGACGATGTGCGCCAGCGCATGCCGTCCATAGCGCCGAAAAACGGCAAGCGCATCGCTTGCGTTGGTGCAGGCCCGGCTTCGCTGACGGTGGCGCGCGACCTGGCACCGCTGGGTTACGATGTGACGGTGTTTGATGGCGAAGCCAAGGCGGGCGGCTTTATCCGCACCCAGATTCCACGCTTTCGCTTGCCGGAATCGGTGATCGATGAAGAGACTGGCTACATTCTGGATTTGGGCGTCAATTTCCAACACGGGCAACGGATTGCATCGATGCGCGCCTTGCTGGATCAGGGTTATGACGCGGTATTTGTCGGCAGCGGTGCACCGCGCGGGCGCGATCTGGATTTGCCGGGGCGCAGCGCGATTAGCGAGAACATCCACATCGGCATCGACTGGTTGGCATCGGTTTCTTTCGGCCACATCAGCAGCATCGGCCAGCGCGTGATTGTGCTGGGTGGCGGCAATACCGCCATGGATTGCTGCCGATCCGCACGCCGCCTGGGTGGCAGCGATGTCAAAGTCATCGTGCGCAGTGGCTTTGAAGAAATGAAAGCCTCACCCTGGGAAAAAGAAGATGCGCTGCACGAAGGCATTCCCATTCTTAACTTCCACGTGCCAAAATCATTTGAACACGACAATGGCAGGCTGACCGGCATGCGCTTTGAACTGGTGCAAGCGGTGTACGACGCCAAAGGCAAACGCAGCCTGGTGCCAACGGGCGAAGCGGATGTGCTGGTGCCGTGCGATGCGGTGTTGATTGCAGTGGGCCAGGAAAATGCCTTCCCCTGGATTGAGCCGGACGCGGGCATTGAGTTTGACCAATGGGGCTTGCCGGTGCTGGTCAAAGACGCGTTTCAATCGACTTTGCCACAGGTGTTTTTTGGCGGGGATTCCGCCTACGGCCCGAAGAATATTATTACCGCCGTGGCGCACGGGCATGAAGCGGCGGTATCGATTGACCGCTTTTTGAACGGTGAAGACGTGCGCAGCCGCCCTGCCCCGCTGACCAA
>JBDLSU010000839.1:0-10029 GCA_039799405.1 Pseudomonadota bacterium
CATGTCGCGATCAAGCGTCCGATTAATTTGGCTCCTAATGTAGTTTTGCAATATTCGATTAAAGCCAAGCAGCGCGGTATTCCGATTGGCGGCGAAAGCAGTTGGCATTGGCGCAGCAGTCAACAAAATAATCAGGCCGTCTATTTTGTCAGTAATGAAGTGCGTGCCAGTCTGTTTGGTAAAATTCAGGAAACCCAAAGTGAAGGCGTGATTGATGAATATGGCCTGGCACCACGGCAATTTACTGAAAAACGCTTCCGCAAAGACCCGACCAGTACCCGTTTTGACCCGGAAACCAGGCAAATCAGCTTCACCGATTCTCCCCGCAACTATGCTTTGCAGGGTGGCGAGCAAGACCGCAGCAGCGTGATCTGGCAATTGATTGCGACCGCACGCGCCCACCCGAAGCAATTTGTGTCGGGTTCGCAATGGTCCTTTTTTGTCGCCGGAAGGCGTGATGCCGAGCCATGGGTATTTAAAGTATTGCAACAAGAAAGTATTGGCACGCCAATGGGCAAGCTCAATAGCTGGCACTTGATCAGATTGCCACCACCCGATTCAAAAGATCAACAACTCGATATTTGGCTGGGCCATAACCTTGACTGGTATCCATTAAGACTACGTTTTATGGACGCCGATGGCGATTTTGTTGATCAAACACTGGAAAAGATTGAGAAGCAATAATCTTGCTTGTACAATGGCAGGCCATGGTTTCAGATTAACTTATTTGAGCGGTTTCATTTCGCTTCTTTACTATTGCACTTTATGACTAACACCACCCATTTTGGCTACCAGACTGTCGATGAAGACGAGAAAGTGCAAAAAGTTGCCGAAGTATTTCATTCCGTCGCGCCCAAGTACGATGTCATGAACGATTTGATGTCGGCCGGATTGCACCGCGTCTGGAAGACTTTTACCATTGCCAAAGCCGGGGTGCGGCCTGGTTTCAAGGTGCTTGATATTGCAGGAGGGACTGGCGATCTGGCCCGTGCCTTCGCCAAACAGGCTGGCCCCAGTGGGCAGGTTTGGTTGACTGACATTAACGAATCGATGTTGCGGGTCGGGCGTGACCGCTTGCTTAATGATGGTTTATTGATTCCGTTTGCCCTGTGCGATGCTGAAAAACTGCCGTTCCCGGACAATTATTTTGATCGCGTCAGCGTGGCCTTTGGCCTGCGCAATATGACGCACAAAGATCAGGCACTGGCCGAAATGCAGCGTGTGCTGAAACCCGGTGGCAAATTGCTGGTGCTGGAATTTTCCAAGGTAGCGACCCCGCTGCAAAAACCTTATGATTTGTATTCGTTTTCGGTGCTGCCATGGCTGGGCCAGAAAATTGCTGGCGATGCCGACAGTTATCGCTATCTGGCCGAGTCAATCCGCATGCATCCGGATCAGGAAACCCTGAAAACCATGCTGCAAGAAGCGGGTCTGGAGCGGGTGGAATATTTCAATCTGACGGCAGGCATTGCTGCCCTGCATACTGGCGTCAAGCTGTAGAAGGCCGCCATGAGACCTATCAAACATGCGCTGGTTGGTTTGATTCTGGTATGGGCCAGCCTGCTGGCTATGGCGCAAACGCGGGAAGCCGGGCCGGAAGTCGAATACGCCCCGGCCCCCAATGCTGCCGCGACAGAGGACGGCGCGACCCGGCCCCGGGTCAGCAAACCGCCCCGGGTCAAGCGCAACACCACCCCGGCAGCGGCTGCACCGGAGGCTGCATCAGAGCCGCCAGTGGCAGCGCCAATACCTGAACCGGTCGAAGTTTTGCCAGTCTGGCGTATCAATATTCAATCCATGATCAATCCGTTTGGCATCGATAGCATGATGCTGAAAATGGGCTTGAGCGGCCCCGCCGCCGATATTCTGGGCTTGCTTATTTTGCTGTTCGGCGTGAGTATTGTGCTATTCATTGTGTTGCGCATAATGCAGGTAGTGCGGCAGCAAATTGCCGATCAGGTCGCCAGAAAACGGGCCGAAGAACCCGTCAAGGATGAACCGCTGATGGAAGCCGGACCATCGCGGATGAATACCCGTACAGGTAATAGCCGTATGGATGGCAATCACCGTGGCGGCCCCAACAGCCGGTTGGGTGCCAATTCGCGTGGCGGGCCTGACAGCCGGATGGGACACAATACCCGCAGCGGCCCGGATAGCCGCATGGGCCAGAACACCCGGGGTGGCCCCGACAGTCGCATGGGCCAGAATACCCGGGGCGGCCCCGATAGCCGCATGGCCTACCCCAGGGACAGCCGCCTTTCACCCAACACTCGTGGTGGTGCTGATAGCCGTCTTGGCATGGTGACGCTGGATGGCAATAGCCGCATGCCACCCGATACCCGTAGCGGTGCTTATGGCAATGCTGAAGTAGTGCTGAATGCACCGGAAGGCTTCGATAAACCGCGCTTTTTACGCAAAACCCGGGTGTATTTCTTGCGCTTGCAAACGGCGTGGGATAAATCCGATTTCAATACCATACGCCAGTTTGCTGCCACCCCGGTGTATAACGAATTGCGCAAACAAATGCTGGAGCGTGGCGATACCACCAATTGTACCGATGTGCTGGCGATCCAAACCGAATTACTGGCAATGGAGGCCATGGCTGGTAACTATATCGCGACCGTTAAATTTACCGGCATGATCAAGGAAACCGAAAGCCCGGCTGAAGTGCCGTTTGAAGAAGTCTGGCGTTTGTCACACCCCAAAGACAAACCCGGCGACTGGGTATTGTCGGGAATTATCCAATACATTTAGAGAGTCTGATGATGTCACCGTTGGTTTCCTGGCCCGTGCTGGCCAGCCTGAATCACTTGCTGGCGCAAGAAACCTGGGCGCGTGAACAATTGCAAGGCCATGCTGGCAAGCTGGCCGCGCTTGCCACCGAAGTGATGGAAGTTCGCTTGCAAGTGACGCCAGACGGCATGCTGCAAGCCGCCGCGCCAGACGCGGAGCCAGATGTGCTGATCCGCTGCAAAATAGCCGATCTACCTTTGATGATGCAAAACCGGGAGCGCGCCTTTTCCTGGGTTAAACTGGAAGGCGATGCCGATTTTGCCCATACGATATCCCATCTGGGGCAAAATCTGCGCTGGGAAGCCGAGCACGACCTGCAACAATGGGTTGGCGACATTGCCGCCAACCGCATGGTGTCCGGTGCCAAAGCCGCACTCGATGCCGCCAAAAGCGGGCAGCAAAAACTGGCAGAAAATCTGGCCGAATACTTTTTGGAAGAAAACCCGATGTTGATACGGCAAGCGATGGTGGATCAATTTGGCAGCGATGTCGGCAAAATCCGCGACGATGTCGAACGGCTGACCAAACGCATCGACAAACTGGCGCAAAAAATCCAGCAAGGCCGTGCATGATCTTAAAATTATTGCGCCTGTTTAAAATTCTGCGCGTCACCTTGCAATATGGGCTGGATGAAATCGCCATGTCCGGCTTTCGCATTCCGCGCACCACCTGGTTTTTAAAGCATCTGTTTTTCTGGCGCGATATTTCCGCCCCGCGTGGCGAGCGCTTGCGCATGGCGCTGGAAGATCTGGGGCCAATTTTCGTCAAATTCGGTCAGGTACTCTCGACCCGGCGCGATTTGCTGCCGACCGATCTGGCCGATGAACTGGCCAAGCTGCAAGACCGGGTGCCGCCGTTTCCGGTAGAAGTCGCGATTGCGCAAATCGTGCAATCGCTCGGTGCCCATCCCGATCAATTGTTTGCCGAATTCGAACGCATCCCGGTGGCGTCGGCCTCGATTGCACAAGTGCATTTTGCGGTACTCAAGAGCGGTAAAAAGGTCGCGGTCAAGGTGTTGCGCCCGAATATGAAAAAAACCATCCAGGAAGACATGGCGCTGATGCAATTTGGTGCCGAACTGGTGGAACGGGTGTGGGATCAGGGCAAGCGCCTGAAACCCAAGGAAGTGGTGGCCGAGTTCAACACGTATTTGAACGATGAACTCGACCTGATGCGCGAAGCCGCCAACGGCAGCCAGTTGCGGCGTAATTTCCTCACCTCTGATTTATTGCTGGTGCCGGAAATGTATTGGGACTATTGCTCCTCCAGCGTGATCGTGATGGAGCGCATGGAAGGCATACCGATTTCTCAAACCGAACGGCTGGTAGCCGCTGGCGTCGATCTGAAAAAACTGGCCAGCGACGGGGTGGAGATTTTCTTCACCCAGATGTTTCGTGATGGCTTCTTTCATGCCGACATGCATCCGGGCAATATTCTGGTTTCCGTCGATCCGGCTACCCTGGGGCGCTATATCGCACTCGATTTTGGCATCGTCGGCACGCTCAATGATTTCGACAAAGATTATCTCTCGCAAAACTTCATCGCCTTTTTTCGGCGCGACTATAAACGGGTGGCCGAAGCGCATATCGAATCCGGTTGGGCTCCCAAAGATACCCGGGTCGATGAGCTGGAGTCCGCCGTGCGCGCCTGCTGCGAACCGATTTTCGACCGCCCCTTAAAAGATATTTCCTTCGGCCAGGTTTTGCTGCGCCTGTTCCAGACTTCGCGCCGTTTCAATGTTGAAGTGCAACCGCAACTGGTGCTATTGCAAAAAACCTTGCTCAATATTGAAGGACTGGGACGCCAGCTTGATCCCGATCTTGATTTATGGAAAACCGCCAAACCCTATCTGGAGCGCTGGATGGCCGAGCAAGTTGGCTGGCAGGGCATGCTGGACCGCCTGAAATCGGAAGCGCCGCGCTTCTCCCACTTTTTGCCGCAACTGCCGCGACTGGTGCATCAGGCCCTGAGCCAGGCCAGCAACGAATCGAACGATCAGGTATTAACGGCTTTATTGGCAGAACAAAAACGTACCAACTTTTTGCTGACCCTGCTGTTTTCCGGTGTCAGTCTGGCTTTATTGAGTGGCCTGGGCTGGCTGGCCTGGTTGCGCTGGGGACACTGATGGCTGGCGTGCCGGAATTTGCCGAGAGCAATTGCACCACCCCGGCATTCTGGGATGAGCGCTTCGCGCATAACTTTGTGCCCTGGGACAAGGGTGCGGTGCCGCTGCAGTTGCAACAATTCGTAGCCAGCCAGTCCACTTCCGGTCGCTGCCTGATTCCTGGCTGCGGCCAGGGCTGGGAAGTGGCGCTGCTGGCCGATGCCGGTTGGCAAGTAGATGCCATCGATTTTTCCGCCGCTGCCGTTGCCCGGGCGCAAACCCAGTTACAGCAAATCGGCCCTTGGGCCAGTTGTGTGCGCCAAGCCGATTTCTTCACCCTGGATCAAGTCGAAGCCTATGATGTGATCTACGAACGTGCCTTTTTGTGCGCGCTACCCGTAGCGCAACGTCAGGCCATCGTTCAGCAATGGCTGCGTTTGCTTAAACCAGCCGCCCGCCTGGCCGGATTTTTCTATCTCGATGAGAGCGCCGCTGCCAGTCCACCTAAAGGGCCACCCTTTGCCATTGCGTCGCAACAATTGCATGACTTGCTGCTGCCGCATTTTGTGTGCTTGCAAGATGACGCTGTGCCAGATTCAATTGCGGTTTTTGCCGGCAAGGAACGCTGGCAGGTTTGGCAGCGTTTGTAGAAAAATGCGGCGGCGCGGCAAACTGTTCCAAAAATATGAAAAGCCGTTATAATTCAGGGTTTTGGATGATTTTCCCGGAGTATTTGTATGCCGATTTATGCGTATCGCTGTGAAGCGTGTGGTTTTGCTAAAGATGTATTGCAAAAAGTATCTGATCCACAGTTGACAACTTGCTTGTCGTGCGGCCAGGAGGCGTTTAAAAAACAAGTCACCGCAGCCGGATTTCAACTCAAAGGCACAGGCTGGTATGTGACTGATTTCCGTGGCGGCTCCGGTGGTACCACGGCACCAGCGCCCTCGGGCGACTCTGCCAAGGGCAGCGGCGATGCCGCCGCGCCAGCGGCCGACAAGTCTGCCGAATCCAAGCCAGCGGCCGCTGAAGCCAAGCCCGCCGCCAAATCCGATAGTTCCAGCTAACCATCAAGGAAGGATGGTGCGCCCCAAGGTGCATCATGACAAACGTGATACGTAAATACTTTATCTCTGGCCTGCTGGTATTGGTGCCCCTGATCATTACCCTGTGGGTCTTGAATTTGATCATTGGCACGCTTGATCAATCCTTGCTGCTGCTGCCGCCGCAATGGCGACCAGAAAAACTGCTGGGCTACCATGTGCCGGTGCTGGGCACCATTCTGACCTTATTGATCGTACTGGTTACCGGTTTGCTGACGCGCAATTTCGTCGGTGACTATGTGGTGGAAAAGTGGGAAAAAGTGCTCAACCATATCCCCCTGGTCAATTCCCTGTATTCGAGCGTGAAACAGGTATCTGAAACCCTGTTCAGTTCGTCCGGTAATGCTTTTCGCAAGGCGGTGCTGGTGCCGTATCCGCACCAGCGCGCCTGGACCATCGCTTTCCTGACCGGGGTGCCGGGCGGTGATGTGAAAAATCACTTACCAGGTGATTATGTCAGTGTGTATGTACCCACCACGCCCAACCCGACCTCGGGTTTTTTCCTGATGTTCCGCCGTGAAGACGTGGTGGAACTGGATATGAGTGTGGATGTGGCCCTGAAATATATTGTGTCGATGGGCGTGGTGGCACCAGATTTTCCACCACCAGCGGATTGAACCTGCTGCCCGCCGTGCCATCGTTGCCTTCCGAATTGTTCATTTAATTTAATCGCCGTTTTAATCATTTAAAGAGAATATTTATGTCTATGCGTACTCACTATTGCGGCCTCACGACTGAAGCCTTGTTGGGGCAAACCGTCAGCCTGTGCGGCTGGGTGCATCGCCGACGTGACCACGGCAAGGTCATTTTTATCGATTTGCGCGACCGCGAAGGTCTGGTGCAAATCGTGTGCGACCCCGATCTGATGGGCGACAGCTTTAAAGTGGCCGAATCGATCCGCAATGAATTTTGCCTGCGCATCACCGGCAAAGTGCGCAACCGTATCGATGGCGCGATCAATCCGAATCTCAATTCCGGCAAAATTGAAGTGTATTGCGATGAACTGGAAATCCTGAACGCCTCGATCACGCCACCGTTCCAGTTGGACGACGACAATCTCTCCGAAACCACCCGCCTGACCCACCGCGTGCTCGATCTGCGCCGCCCGCAAATGCAAAACAATTTGCGCTTGCGCTATAAAGTGTCGATGGAAGTGCGTAAATTCCTTGACGCCAATGGCTTCATCGATATCGAAACCCCGATGCTGACCAAGTCCACACCCGAAGGCGCACGCGACTATCTGGTGCCCTCGCGCGTACATGACGGCCATTTCTTTGCGCTGCCACAATCGCCACAATTGTTCAAACAATTGCTGATGGTGTCCAATTTCGACCGTTACTACCAGATCGTGAAGTGCTTCCGCGATGAAGATTTGCGTGCCGACCGTCAACCCGAATTTACCCAGATCGACTGCGAAACCTCCTTCATGAGTGAGCAGGAAATTCGCGATATGTTTGAAAACATGATCCGCATCGTGTTCAAAAACACCAAGGATGTGGATTTGGGGCCGTTCCCGGTGATGCAATATTCCGAAGCCATGGGCCTGTATGGTTCCGACAAGCCCGACATGCGCGTCAAGCTGCAATTTACCGAGCTGACCCATATCATGAAGGAAGCCGAATTCAAAATCTTCGCCGCCGCCGCGAATATGCCCAATGGCCGCGTGGTCGGCATGCGCGTACCCGGTGCTGCCAAAGAAGGCAGCGGCATGCCGCGTTCGGAAATCGATGCCTACACCCAGTTCGTTGCCATTTACGGTGCGCGCGGTCTGGCTTATATCAAGGTCAACGACAAATCCAAGGGCCGTGAAGGCTTGCAATCGCCGATCGTGAAGAGCTTGTCGGACGATTTGTTGAACCAGATTCTGGATTTGACCGGTGCAGAAAATGGCGATTTGATTTTCTTCGGTGCCGACAAGGCCAAGGTGGTCAACGATGCGATTGGCGCACTGCGCGTCAAGATCGGTCACAGCGAATTTGGCCGCAAAAATGGTTTGTTTGAAGACACCTGGAAACCACTGTGGGTGATCGACTTCCCGATGTTTGAATTCGACGAAGAAAACAACCGCTGGAGCGCCACCCACCATCCATTTACCGCACCGCACGACGGCCACGAAGACATGCTGGAAACTGACCCTGGCAAATGCATCGCCAAGGCTTACGACATGGTGTTGAATGGCTGGGAAATGGGCGGCGGTTCGATCCGTATCCACCGCGAAGAAGTGCAGAGCAAAGTGTTCCGCGCCCTCAAGATCAGTGCCGAAGATGCGCAACTTAAATTCGGCTTCTTGCTGGACGCCCTGCAATACGGCGCGCCTCCGCATGGCGGGCTGGCGTTCGGGCTGGATCGTCTGGTCACCATGCTGACCGGATCGGAATCGATCCGCGACGTGATCGCCTTCCCGAAAACCCAGCGCGCCCAGTGTCTGTTGACCCAGGCCCCGTCGAGTGTGGATGAAAAGCAATTGCGCGAATTGCATATCCGTTTGCGCAACACCCAGCCCAATGTGGCATAAGGTCTGAGGCAGAACTGATGCAACGCCCGCACAAGATACCGCAATCGGTGTTGGTCGTGATTTACACGGCCGATCTGGAAGTGCTGTTGATTGAGCGGGCCGATTCTACTGCCTATTGGCAATCGGTCACTGGTTCCAAAGACACGCTGGAAGAAGCCGCGCGCGACACCGCGCGGCGCGAAGTGTTGGAAGAAACCGGCATTCTGGTTGGCTCCAGCCGGGTGCCGGAAAGCGCCTTGCGTGACTGGCAGCTCTCCAATGTGTATGAAATTTACCCGATCTGGCAACACCGCTATGCCCCGGGCGTGACGCAAAACACCGAGTTTGTATTTGGCTTGTTGGTGCCGCGCGATATTGGCATCACCCTGTCGCCACGCGAACATGTGGCGCACCAGTGGCTGCCGTATCGCGAAGCGGCCGACCGCTGTTTTTCCCCTTCCAATGCCGAGGCAATTTTGCAACTGCCTCATTACGCCAACCTGAGCCAGGACTAGCCCCATGCATATCATACTGATCGCGGTATTTTTATTTGGCGCTGCGTATGTGCTGACCAAGTTGTTGGGTGCCAAGCAAAATCCGCTTGAAACCGGTGCGCGGGTGCAAAACCTGCCGTTTCACCAGTCAACCAATAGCCGTGGCCCCGGCATTGCTTTCATCGCCGAAGGCAATTTGTTTTATCAGGCCAGTGGCCGTCCGATCGAACAAATCCACAGCCCCTATGTGCAGGAAGCGCAAGACAAAGTGGCGCGCAGCAATGAGCGCAACGCCTGGAAAAAAGGCACCAGCTTTGAAGTATCGGCCAATCAGGGCATGCGCCAGTTTGGTGGCAGCGAAAGTCAGATCGTGAATACCTCGGTGTGCTTCGATGAACAAAACCGCCTGGTGTATTTTTTGCGCGATGCGGCCATGGGCGGTTTGTTCAGCTATGACGTGGCCAGCAAAACCGAACAACGCTTGCTGCACCGGCAAAACCTGTGCCTGAATGATTTATCCATTCAAGCAGGCAGCGACAAGATTCTGGCGTCGTCCAGCTATGACAACGGCGTTGCCAACCTGGCGCTGTTGGAACTCGATGGCAGCGGCTACCGCGAACTGACCAGCGGCGATACCGTCGATTCTGCACCGGTCTGGATTCCTGGCCCTCATCAACAAATTATTTACCAGTCCAGCGGCATTGCGCGCCAGGGCGAAGGTTACATCGTGGCGCACAGTCCGCTGGCCTTGCACATGCTGGATATGCAAAGCAGGGAAATTTCCACCGTCATGGAAGACCCTCGTTTTGACTTTTTAATGCCACGCTTTGACAAGCAAGGCAATTTGCTCTTCATCCGGCGGCCGTATGAAGCGCCAAAATATTCCACCGAAAACATCTTGCTCGATACCCTGCTGTTTCCCTTCCGCCTGCTGCGCGCGGTATTCCATTACCTGAACTTTTTCTCCATCATGTACTCGCGCAAGCCCTTGAGCAGCGCTTCCGGCCCGGCGCGTCAGGCTGATTTAAAGCAAATTTTACT
>JBDLSU010000840.1:0-3690 GCA_039799405.1 Pseudomonadota bacterium
AAGATTACGCCCGGCGTCACCAGGTGCCACGCTTTTATTCCGATGCGCAAGCCCTGATCAACGACCCGGAAGTGGACGCCATCTATATCGCCACCCCGCCAGACAGCCACCACGCGTATGCGCTGCAAGTAGCGCAGGCGGGCAAGCCCTGCTGCATTGAAAAACCGATGGCACCCAGCTATCAGGAATGCGTCGAAATCGAACAAGCTTTCCGTACCAAAAACCTGCCGCTGTTTGTGGCCTATTACCGCCGTTCCTTGCCCCGCTTTTTGCAGGTGCGTGACTGGTTGCAAACGGGCGCGATTGGCGCGCTGCGCCATGTCGAGTGGCGCTTCGTGCGGCCACCGCATGCGGCTGATTTGTCCGGCCAAACCAACTGGCGCACCGATGCCAGCATCGCCCCCGGTGGCCATTTTGATGACCTGGCCAGCCACGGCTTGGATTTGCTGACTTTTTTGCTGGGGCCAGTGCAAAGCGTGGCCGGGGTCAGCACCAATCAACAGCAATTGTATTCCGCCAAAGATGCGGTGGCTGCTTGCTGGCTGCATGAAAGCGGGGTAACGGGCTCCGCCAGTTGGAATTTCGGCTGCGCCGCGCGCGAAGATAGCGTGACTGTGTTTGGTAGCCTGGGCAAAATCGAATTTTCCGTGTTTGATAACTTGCCAGTGGTGTTGGATGCAGACGGGCAGCGGCAGGAGTTGATGATTGCGCATCCGGAAAATATTCAACTGCACCATGTGGAAAACATGCGGCGCCATTTGAGCGGGGAGGCGTTGCATCCTTCCAGCGGCGTGACGGCGGCGCATACGGCCTGGATGATGGACCGGATTTTGGGTAAGCTGTAGCGGGTTTGCGCGAAATATGAATGTCTATTGGTGGAAAATGAATAGTCGTCACGAAGGCTTTTTGGGTGGAGTCGGTTTATGAATCAAAAGCTTGGCGCTAATGCGGTCGCCATCAACCAAACAACTTCCCTTGTGGATGCCCCGCTTCTGGGGGGAATCCGGCAGATTATCACCCAGGCCAGAGGGCGCATCCAGCAGCAAGTGAATAGCGCCATGGTTGAAGCCTATTGGCACATTGGCCGCTTGATTGTCGAGCACGAACAGCAGGGCGAACGGCGTGCCGACTACGGCAAGCAACAGTTGCAGCAGATCGCAAGCAGACTCACGGCAGAGTTTGGTAAAGGGTTTGATGAACGTAACTTGCGGAACATGCGTGGCTTTTACCAAGCATTCCCAATTTGGAACGCAGTGCGTACCGAATTGAGCTGGACTCATTATCGTAGCTTGACCAGAATTGATAGTGCCGAAGCCCGGCAATGGTATCTTGAGGAAAGCATCAGCCAAAACTGGAGCGCCCGCACGCTGGATCGGCAAATTAGCGTGCTGTATTACGAGCGACTTCTCAGTAGTCAGGACAAAGCTGCCGTCATGCAAGAAGCACAAGGCCATGCCGTTGTCCTTGCGAACAACTGCAAAGATTTCCTGCGGGACCCCTATGTACTGGACTTTCTTGACCTGAATGGCAACCGGTATCTGGAGAGCGATCTGGAGCAGGGCTTAATCAACAACCTGCAGCAGTTTTTGCTTGAACTTGGCAAGGGCTTTGCCTTCGTTGCACGCCAGCAGCGCATTCGCACAGAAGACCAGGATTTTTATGTTGATTTGGTATTTTATAACTTCAAGCTCAAATGCTTTTTGCTGGTCGATATCAAGCTTGGCAAGCTCACGCATCAGGATGTAGGGCAAATGGATACCTATATCCGCATCTACGATCAACAGCAAAAAGACCCGGATGACGGGCCTACCATTGGGCTGATTCTTTGCAGCCAAAAAAGTGAGGCGGTGGTGAAGTATTCGGTACTGACCGACAACGCGCAAATGTTTGCTGCCAAATATCTGGCTTATTTGCCTAGCGAAGCGGAATTGAAGCAGGAGTTGGAGCGGGAGCGGATTTGGGTGCAGCAGCAACTTGCGGATCAGGAACCAAGATAAGTCACCAGGGTACTGGCGACTCAGCCAGTGCATCAATCCTTTCGAACCATTTGGCCTGTGAGAATCAAAAATGCTATTGGAAACCAAAGAAATTGAAGTCGCTGAATCGAACAGCGTGCTCGGCTTCGCAACCGAAGGCGGTGGTGCCTGGAAAATATGGGACAGGTATCTGACCATAGACGGCCAGCATGCCTACCACATCGGCAATATTTGCTGGACGGGCATCACAAGTGCTTTGCGGCGTCGCAAAGTGGTGCGCCGATTACCCTGATTTCATTTCTGGCGGTGGCGCAGGGTATTTCAACGGAGGAAGAAATTGCTCGCTTGCTTGCTGCACTTTGATCACTGCAGGCGAAGTTTGGGCAAAACCCGGAATTGAAGCAGTTCCTCCTGCAAACGGGCTCACAGGTTTGGGGCGAGGCGAGTTCTGTGGACCGGATTTGGGGTATTGGTATGGCGCAAGATGATGAAAAGGTGAGCAATCCAAACCTGTGGCGTGGCCTCAATCTTTTGGGCTTTGCACTCATGCAGGTACGTGATGGTGACGCTTGATGATCAACTTAAATGGCAATCAACATGAAATTACTTCCACCTGAAGCGTATCAGGCAGAATTGGCAAAACGCTATGAAAGCGTCGCTGCCAATCTGCGCCGGTTCATTCCTTCTGCCCTGATAGAACATATTGGTTCGTCAGCGGTAGCGGGGGCGGTGTCAAAAGCGGATCTCGATATTTGCGTCATTGTGGACGCAGCCGAACTGGCGACAGTTGTACGCATCCTGCAGCAACAGGGATATACCGAAAAGCTTGACACCTTACGTACCGCAGAATTGTGTATGCTGGAATGGTCGCAGCAAAATGCCGATCACGCCGTCCAGGTGGTTGCGAGCGGATCGCGTTTTGAGACGTTTTTTGTCGATTTCCGCAACCTGTTACGTGCCAAGCCTGAACTGGTCGAACAGTACAACCAGATTAAGCTCAAGTCAGCAGGTCTTGGCGTGGAAAAGTATCGTGAAGCCAAGTCGCAATTTATTGCCGCTGCATTGGCGGCCAAGCAGAATGAGGCTTAGCCATTTACGGGCTATCTGCCAAATCGCAAGTTTTCACCCACAGGAGCGCATATGGCACCAAACAATGTAACTGACCTCAAGGCATTCGTGCCAGCCAAAAACTTTGCGCTGTCGCGGCGCTTCTATCTCGACCTGGGCTGCACCGAAATATGGGGCAATGAGCAGGCGGCGGAATTTCAGGTGGGTGGTTTCAGGTTTCTTTTGCAGAATTTTTATGTCAAAGAGCACGCTGAAAACTTCATGATGCATCTGATGGTCGAGGATGCGGATGTATGGTGGCAGCATATCCAGGCCATCGGCTTGGCTGACAAATATCAGTTGTACATGGCAAAGCCGCCAACGCTGCAACCATGGGGGCTGCGCGTGCTGTATCTGACCGACCCGACTGGCGTGTTGTGGCACATTGCTGATCAACTCAAAACCAGAGTTTAGTCTTTCGTCCAAGTGATCGGGCCGGATGGTGCTCCATGAGCAAGTCGAGCGGCCATGTGTCGGTTTATGAAACATTCTGGCTAAATGATAAAACTGGCCATCAAATGCAATACAATGCTCTTGGTCACCGCCGCTTGCCGTCGGTTAAGTTCAAGTGTTTTATTTTTTAAAACGCAATCGACCGTTCAACCTT